>NZ_CAAKGZ010000001.1:0-229988 GCF_901007645.1 Pseudomonas sp. FG-3G | reverse complement strand
GTCGGGCTCGTTTACCCCGGTTTTCCAACCTGCGTACGGCTGCCACCCCCTCGCTTGGAAACGAACGTGGTAGCTCCAACCAGTAAACGGAGTGTCACCCTATGTTCAAAGCCACACCCAATCCCCCCGAAACTGATCCCTCATCAGCCCACGCCGGTCTCGATCCCCAAAAACTCGATGAAGCCGCCAAGCGTGCCATCGACCATTATCTCGACCCCAAGCCCCAACCCAAGAAGAAACAACCCTCAGGTCCATTGTTCTCCGTCGCGGAGAGCGCAGACACCGAAACCCTCCTAGCCAACCTCAGCGAAACCCTGGCCTCCGCCAACGCCTTGCTCGGCGACCTGACCTTCGACCTGGAAGGCTCGCGCCGGCATTTCGCCCTGGGAGTCCAGCAGATGATCGAACTCAGTGAATTGTTGGCGAACCGGGCGTTGGATATCGTCGATCCGCGCTAGCGCCGAGCGGAAGCATTGTGGGGGAGCACTTATCGCCGACCTGTCTCCGGTGGCAGTACTTCAATCCAACTGTGGGAGCGAGCTTGCTCGCGATGGCAGCGGCACATTCAGCATTGATGCAAGCAGACCCATCGCCATCGCGAGCAAGCTCGCTCCCACAGGAGAAACGCGATCACCCTAAGCCAGGTCGGCTCTCAGGCCGCCTCGCGGTGGACGTTGATCTCGGCGCCCCGTTAACCACGCTGGCCGAACGCAGGCATTGTGGAGTGGGCATCCCGGCATGGATGCCGGGATAGCCGCGCTGGGCCATGGATGGCCCTTCGCGGCGGGCCCACGGAGCAATGCCGGAGTGAGGGCATGCCGAGCCAAAGCGAGGCACCGAGTGGTGGGGCAGAAGCGCTTTGGTTACTTTCGCCTGGGCCGGCTTCCGGATTTTCGAAAGTGACCCGCTGTAAGAGCGGAACCATAAGTAGCCGTTACCGCAGCAATGGATATGTACTCAATCAGACCGCCATCGCGAGCAGGCTCGCTCCCACAGGTGCTGCGATCGACGGGTCATAGGAGGCGACAACACGGGCAAATCCCCCCCCCAATCACCGCAATCTCCCTGTAAACTCCGCCCTTTGCCCAACACCCAGGGAGTCGGCAATGTCGGGTTCGATCCTTTACATCCACGGCTTCAACAGCGCCCCAGCGTCGACCAAGGCCAGTCAGTTGATCGGAGTAATGGCACGCCTCGGCCTCAGCGACCAGCTGCTGGTGCCAGCCTTGCACCACCACCCCCGCCAGGCCATCGGTCAGCTGGAACAGGCGATTGCACAACTGGGCCGCCCACTGCTGGTCGGCAGCTCGCTCGGCGGCTACTATGCGACTCACTTGGCCGAGCGCCACGGGCTCAAGGCCCTGCTGGTCAACCCTGCGGTCAGCCCCCATCGGATGTTCGACGGTTACCTGGGCACGCAGAAGAATTTGTACACCGATGAAACCTGGGAATTGACCCACGACCACGTCACGGCCCTGGCCGAACTGGAAGTGCCGGCGCCCCAGGATCCGCAGCGGTATCAGGTATGGTTGCAAACCGGGGACGAAACGCTGGATTATCGCCACGCCCAGCAGTATTACCGCGCCTGTGCCTTGCGCATCCAGGCCGGCGGCGACCACAGTTTTCAAGGGTTTGCCCAGCAGTTGCCGGCACTGTTGAGTTTTGCCGGCATTGGCGCCGATTTGTACCAGGCGATCGACTTCACGTCGCTGTGAGCCATCGCCTCTTTTTCATTGAACACTGACGACGAGACCCCATGGCCACTCCCAGCGCTAGCTCTTATAACGCAGACGCCATCGAAGTCCTCTCGGGCCTCGACCCGGTGCGCAAGCGCCCCGGCATGTACACCGACACCAGTCGGCCGAACCACCTTGCCCAGGAAGTCATCGACAACAGTGTCGACGAAGCCTTGGCCGGGCACGCCCGTTCGGTGCAGGTCATCCTGCACGCCGATCACTCGCTGGAAGTCAGCGACGACGGTCGCGGCATGCCGGTGGACATTCACCCTGAAGAGGGCGTGTCCGGCGTCGAGTTGATCCTCACCAAGCTCCACGCGGGTGGCAAGTTTTCCAACAAGAACTACCAGTTCTCCGGCGGTTTGCACGGGGTGGGTATTTCCGTGGTCAACGCCTTGTCGACCCTGGTCCGCGTGCGGGTCAAGCGTGACGGCAACGAGTACCAGATGACGTTCGCCGATGGCTACAAGGCCACCGAACTGGAAGTGGTCGGCACAGTCGGCAAGCGCAACACCGGGACCAGCGTGTATTTTGCGCCGGACCCGAAGTATTTCGATTCGCCTAAATTCTCCGTCACCCGCCTCAAGCACGTGCTCAAGGCCAAGGCCGTGTTGTGTCCGGGGCTGCTGGTCAGTTTCGAAGACAAAGCCACCGGCGAGAAAGTCGAGTGGCATTACGAGGACGGCCTGCGTTCTTACCTGGTGGACGCGGTCAACGGTTTCGAACGCCTGCCGGACGAGCCATTCTGCGGCAGTCTGGCCGGTAACAAGGAAGCGGTGGACTGGGCGCTGTTGTGGCTGCCCGAAGGCGGCGAAAGCGTCCAGGAGAGCTACGTCAACCTGATCCCCACCGCTCAGGGCGGCACCCACGTCAATGGTTTGCGCCAGGGTTTGCTCGATGCCATGCGCGAGTTCTGCGAGTTCCGCAACCTGCTGCCCCGTGGCGTGAAGCTGGCGCCGGAAGACGTCTGGGAGCGCATTGCCTTCGTATTGTCGATGAAGATGCAAGAGCCGCAATTCTCCGGCCAGACCAAAGAGCGTCTGTCGTCCCGCGAAGCAGCGGCGTTTGTTTCCGGGGTGGTCAAGGATGCGTTCAGCCTGTGGCTCAACGCTAACCCGGAAACCGGCTTGGCCCTGGCAGAACTGGCGATCAACAACGCCGGCCGGCGCCTCAAGGCCAGCAAGAAGGTCGAGCGCAAGCGCATCACCCAGGGGCCGGCGTTGCCCGGCAAGCTAGCTGACTGTGCCGGGCAGGACCCGATGCGTTCCGAGCTGTTTTTGGTGGAAGGTGATTCCGCCGGCGGTTCGGCCAAGCAGGCGCGGGACAAAGAGTTCCAGGCGATCCTGCCGTTGCGCGGCAAGATCCTCAACACCTGGGAAGTGGACGGCAGCGAAGTGCTGGCCAGCCAGGAAGTGCATAACATTGCCGTGGCCATCGGTGTCGATCCGGGCGCCGCGGACATGAGCCAACTGCGTTACGGCAAGATCTGCATCCTCGCCGACGCCGACTCCGACGGTCTGCACATCGCCACGTTGCTCTGCGCGTTGTTCGTCCAGCATTTCCGCCCGCTGGTGGACGCCGGTCACGTCTACGTGGCGATGCCGCCGCTGTACCGCATCGACCTGGGCAAAGAGATCTACTACGCCCTGGACGAGGCTGAGCGCGATGGCATTCTTGATCGTTTGGTGGCCGAAAAGAAACGCGGCAAACCGCAGGTCACCCGATTCAAGGGCCTTGGCGAGATGAACCCGCCGCAACTGCGCGAAACCACCATGGATCCGAACACGCGCCGCCTGGTGCAGTTGACCCTGGATGATTTCGAAGCGACCTCGGAAATGATGGACATGCTGCTGGCGAAAAAACGCGCTGGCGATCGCAAGTCCTGGCTCGAATCCAAAGGGGACCTGGCCGAGGTGCTGGCCTGATGCGCAACGGTTTCGCCCTGGCGTTGTTGCTGTGGGCGGGGGTGGTGGTCGCAGGTCCTGCACCGCAGTTGAAGTTGCTGTCCGAGCATGCCGTCGAGGATTTGCGTGGCGGTAACTTGTCCGGGCTGGCCGTGTGCGGGGGTGAAATGTGGACGGTGTCGGATCGCGATGACGATCGGATCTACCGCCTCAAGTCTTCTGATGCGCCGGTCTGGCAAGCAGAAGCCGTTGAAATCGAGGTGCCGCCGGTGCCGGACAGCGGTTTGCCGTGGGGTTTGAGATCACGGACCTGGGCGGCGTCGTACCTGCGCGGTGGCGAGCTGGATTTCGAAGGCATCAGTTGTGACAGTGCCGGCAATCGCTACGTGGTCAGTGAATCCCATGCCGCGGTGTTGCAGGTGTCGCCAACGGGCGCCGCGTCCTGGTTGAAAATCGGACCGGCGATGATCCGTCAGGCGCGGGCCAGCGGCATGTTGCTGCATTTCAATGCTTTGTTTGAAGGCTTGGCGATCAATCCGGCCGGTGATCAGCTATGGCTGGCCGCTGAGCGGGAGCGTCGCGGGTTGTTGCTGATCAAGCGTCAGCAATCGGTGTGGGAGTGTGATGGCAGCTGCGTGTTGCTCAGTGAAGCGGGGAAGCAGATGCAACCTGAGCAGTTTCTCAATGCCCGGGCGGTATCACGGGATTTCGCCGATCTGTCACTGTTCGACGGCAAGCTGTTTACCCTGGAGCGCAACGCTTATCAGATCTGCCGGCGTGACTCGCAAACCGCTCAAGTGGAGCGTTGCTGGTCGTTCGCCGCCGAGGCGTTGCAGGAAAACCGTCGTTATTCACAGAACTACGGCTTGGCCGAAGCGCTGGTGGTGGATGCCGAGGGCGCCTGGGTTGGTCTGGATAACAACGACGGGGCACGGGCCGACGGTGAACGGCGGCCGATCATCTGGCGCTTTGCCGCGCCGGACGGTGGTTGGGGCGCCACGCCATGAGCCAGCAACCGCCGGGCAAGCGCGCCGGCCGGGTGTTGATGATACTGGCCTGGTGCGCGGCGCTGTTTCTGGCGACGCGGTTTTTTGCCCAGTGGGAGCAGCGTGCGCAGAATCCCAATACCGAGGTGTATTCGCAAAAGGGTGAAGGTTTTATCGAGGTGAAGCTGGTCAGCAATAAACAGGGGCATTTTGTCGCCAGCGGCCAGATCAACGGCCAACCGGTGGACTTCATGCTCGACACCGGCGCCACGGACGTGGCGATCCCGCAGGAGCTGGCCGCGCGCCTCAAGCTGGAAAAAGGTTTCGGTGTGACGTTGAGCACCGCCAACGGTTTGAGCGAGGGTTATCGCACCCGTATCGACCGTTTGCAATTGGGTGACATCGTATTGCGCGATGTCCGTGCTCTGGTGGCGCCAGGCCTGGGCGGCACGCAAGTGCTGCTGGGCATGAGCGCCCTGAACAAACTTGAATTTACCCAGCGCGGCGGCACCATGTTGCTGCGCCAGACAACGAACTGATGAGGCCCGCATGAGCGACATTCTTGCAGACAGCTTAGACGGCGTAGAGCGCCGGTCGCTGGCTGACTTCACCGAAAATGCCTACCTCAATTACTCCATGTACGTGATCATGGACCGCGCCTTGCCGCACATCGGCGACGGTCTGAAGCCGGTTCAGCGGCGGATCATCTACGCCATGAGTGAGCTGGGGCTGGATGCCGATTCCAAGCACAAGAAGTCGGCGCGTACCGTCGGTGATGTGCTCGGTAAGTTCCATCCCCACGGTGACTCGGCCTGCTACGAAGCCATGGTGCTGATGGCCCAGCCGTTCAGCTACCGCTACACCCTGGTGGACGGCCAGGGGAACTGGGGTGCGCCAGACGATCCCAAGTCTTTCGCTGCCATGCGTTACACCGAGGCGCGGCTGTCGCGTTATTCCGAGGTGCTGCTCAGCGAGCTGGGCCAAGGCACCGCAGACTGGGGGCCTAACTTCGACGGTACTCTCGATGAACCTCTGGTGTTGCCAGCGCGTTTGCCGAACATCCTGCTCAATGGCACCACCGGTATCGCCGTGGGCATGGCCACCGATGTGCCGCCCCACAACCTGCGGGAAGTGGCCACCGCGTGCGTGCGCTTGCTGGACGAGCCCAAAGCCACGGTGGAGCAGCTCTGCGAACACATTCAGGGCCCGGACTACCCGACCGAAGCGGAAATCATCACGCCGCGCGCCGACTTGCTGAAGATCTACGAAACCGGTCGCGGTTCGGTGCGTATGCGCGCGGTGTACCACATCGAAGATGGCGACATCATCGTCACCGCCCTGCCGCACCAGGTTTCCGGGGCCAAGGTGCTGGAACAGATTGCCGCGATGATGCAGGCAAAGCCGTCGAAAGCACCGCAAGTCGCTGACCTTCGCGACGAATCCGACCACGAGAACCCCTGCCGGATCGTGATTATTCCGGTCAACAGTCGGGTTGATCATGACGCGCTGATGCAGCACCTGTTTGCCAGTACCGATCTTGAGTCCAGCTACCGGGTCAACATCAACATCATCGGTCTGGACGGCAAGCCACAGCTGAAAAACCTGCGGGCGCTGCTGGTGGAATGGCTGGAGTTCCGGCTCAAGACCGTGCGCCGGCGCCTGCAATTTCGCCTGGACAAGGTCGAACGTCGCCTGCACCTGTTGGACGGTTTGCTGATTGCCTACCTCAACCTGGATGAAGTTATTCATATCATCCGTACCGAGGAGCACCCCAAGGCCAGCCTGATCGAGCGTTTCGCCTTGAGCGAAATCCAGGCCGACTACATTCTCGATACCCGCCTGCGGCAACTGGCGCGGCTGGAAGAGATGAAGCTGCGGGCCGAGCAGGATGAACTGCTCAAGGAGCAGGCCAAGCTGCAAGCCTTGCTGGGCAGCGAAGCCAAGCTCAAGAAGCTGGTGCGCACCGAACTGCTCAAGGACGCCGAAACCTACGGCGACGACCGTCGCTCGCCTATCGTCGAGCGCGCCGAAGCCAAGGCGCTGAGTGAGCACGATCTGCTGCCGAACGAGAAAGTGACTGTCGTGCTGTCAGAAAAAGGCTGGGTGCGCTCTGCCAAAGGTCATGATATTGACGCGACGGGGCTTTCCTACAAGGCCGGGGATGGTTTCAAGGCGCTGGCGGCCGGGCGTTCCAACCAGTTTGCGGTGTTCGTCGACTCCACCGGACGCAGTTATTCGGTGCCGGCGCATACCCTGCCATCGGCTCGCGGACAGGGCGAGCCACTGACCGGTCGATTAACTCCTCCACCGGGTGCAACTTTTGAATGCGTGCTGATGCCTGATGATGACGGGCTGTACGTTATTGCGTCGGACGCCGGCTACGGGTTTGTCGTCAAGGGTGAGGACCTGCAAGCCAAGAACAAGGCGGGCAAGGCGTTGTTGAGCCTGCCGAATAACGCCAAGGTCATAGCGCCGCGACCTGTGTCCGATCGTGAGAACAACTGGCTGGCTTCGGTGACGACCGAAGGTCGGTTGCTGGTCTTCAAAATCAGTGACTTGCCACAGTTGGGTAAAGGTAAAGGCAACAAGATCATCGGTATTTCCGGCGAACGGGTGGCAAGTCGTGAGGAATATGTCACGGATATTGCAGTGTTGCCGGAAGGCGCCACGCTTGTGCTGCAGGCTGGAAAGCGTACGCTTTCGTTGAAGGCAGACGATCTTGAACACTACAAAGGTGAACGCGGTCGGCGGGGCAACAAGCTTCCGAGAGGGTTTCAGCGGGTCGATGCACTGCTCGTCGAAAACCTCAATTAAGCGTGCTAGAGCGCTCGGTCTGCGATTAAAAGCCGCAGATCGGCACTTTCGCGCTGGAGTCGGAGCGCATATTCACGGATGATAGGCCCTTTCAAGCGCCGGCGTGGCCGAGCGTTCTTCATATTGACCGAGTATTTTTTCACTGTGGTAAGCCTTGTGGCCGCCACCTGGACGGGACGATGACTGCTCTGCGCCTTCCTATTTTGTGGCTCGCCGGCCTGCTTGGCCTGGCGGGCTGTAGCGTCAATCAGCCAGTGTCGCTGTATCAACTCGACAGCGGAAACCCGGCCCAGCCTGCACAAAGCGCAGGCATGGCGGTATTACTGGGCCCGGTATTGATTGCCGATTACCTGCAACGTGAAACCCTATTGCAACGCCAACCGGACGGCAGCCTGCAGGCTGCCACCGACGGTCGTTGGGCCGGCAGCCTGTCGTCGGACATTGACCAGCTGTTGCTGCGTCAGGTCGCCGGGCATCTGGACAGCCAGCGCGTAGTACTCGCGCCGGCCACCCAGGGCTTTACCCCGGATGTTCAGGTCTTGCTGTCGATTACCCGGCTGGATTCGGGCGAATCGCAACCGGCGGTACTGGATGCCCAGTGGCGCCTGATCGATCGTCGCGGAAAGGTTCGCGAGAACCGGATCATTCATCTGCAGGAGCAACATGCCGGCGGTACCGCGGCGCAGGTCCAGGCTCAGGGCGTGCTGCTGCAACGTCTGGCCGAGCAACTGTCCGTGGCGCTCAAGCCTTTGGCCAACCAGCCGCCTGTCGCAGAGGTGCCGCGCAAATCTGCTCCCGCAGCGACCAAAAAGGTCGAGAAGGAAAAGGACAAGATTCCAATGGCCTTGCCGATCCGTACGGACATGGAAGTGTTCAGGTTCTGATGGTTGAACTGGATGCAAAACAAAGCCCGCGTTGATGCGGGCTTTGTTGTTTCTGTGGGGTGCAGTCTCGGGTGTCTATGCCGGCCTCATCGCGAGCAGGCTCGCTCCCACACTGGATCTGTGGCTAGCAGAGGTCCCTGTGGGAGCGAGCTTGCTCGCGATGAGGTAGGCGAAGGCCACAAAAAAGCCCGCAGACAATCATTCATCTGCGGGCTTCGTCATTTCAGGTGTTGAGGCTCAGGCCTGACGCTCATGCATCCGCGCCAGTTGTCGCTCCAGCATCGACGGATAAGGCTCCATCAGTCGCTCGACGCAGCATGCGCCTTCCGGGCTGGCGATAGGGCGGATGCGGGCGCGCTGGCGGATCAGGGCGTCGTCGTTGATCTTGCGCTCCACCAGCAGCAAGTTGCGGCTGTGCTGCGACAGGGCCAGGGCGTCCTGGGCGGTTTCGGTCAGCAGCAGGTCGATCTGGCTCAGGCCGAACAGCCCGTCACCCAAGGTCAGGCCCAACTGCAATTGCAGGGTGATGCCGCTGTCGGCGACTTCGATCTGCAACTGGTGGCCCAGGGCTCGGAGCAACTCACCGCAGCAAATGGCGTTGGTGAGGTAGTCATCACCGCTGTCCTCGGTATGGAACAGCATCAGCGTGCTGCCATCGTTCAGGGTGTGCAGTTGGCCCTGATACAGCGATGCGGCTTGGTCGAGGCAGTCGCGGTAACGCTCAAGCAGTTCCTTCAGGCGCGCCTGGGGCAGCCGGCGCAGTTGGTCCTGGGCGCCCAGTTGCACGGCCAGCACGGCACTGTGTTGGGGCAGGTCCGAGGCGACGGGTCTGGCGACCGATTGCGGCTCATCGGCGATTGAGTCGTCACGCAGGTCGGCGAAAGCATCGTCGTCTTCATCGTCCTCTACCGTGCGGACCACGCGGCGTGGCCCGGGCCTGGAGGCGGGTAGAGGTTGGCTTTCATCGAAGTCCGGGTCCCGCAGGTTACGCACTTCGAAACCTGGTTCGGCTTCGTCGTCGTCACTGTAGTCGATGTCTTCAGGCTCCGGCACGGGGGCAGGTTCCGGGGCGAAGCTGGCGTGCAGTTGCCGAGCCAGATCGCCAATTTCGTCCTGGCGCTGGGTCGCTGGGGTGTGCTCGTCGATATCCCGCAGCCAGACCCGCAGTTGCAGCAATGGCGTAGAGATGTGCCGTCCCAGGCGCAAGCTCAAGGCCAGCGCCAGCGCGAGCAATATCGCGCTGAGGATGCCCATGCTTTGCAGGCTGATGGTCATCGGCTGCTGGAACTGGTCCATGTCCAGGCTGATGCGCAGTTGCCCGGCGGTCACGTCCTGGAAAGTGATCCTGCTCTGGTACATGCCGCCGGATTCGCCCAGCAGGCCCGGCTTGGGACGCTGGCCGGCTTCGGCGAGGATGCGGTTGTCCACGCTATAAATGGCGGCGTGGGCCACCAGTTTGTTTTTGGTGAGGTTGTTGAGCAGCACGTTGAGGCTGAGGATGTCGTTGGACACCAGTAGCTCGGTGGCGGACGTGGCGGTCTGCGTGGTCAGGCTTTCGCCCAGGGCATCGGCCTGCTCGTGCATTGCCTGCTTGAACTGCAGGCCCATCACACAGGCATAGATCACCAGGGCCAGGGCGACCAGGATCACGTTATGGCTGGCAATGCGCAATGCAATCGGCACGCGACGGTGGCGCAGTGCACGGAAGATCAGCAGAAAGAAATTGTCGGTTTTGACTGGCGTGGGCCGGTTCACTGAGCTCGGCTCTTTGTCCGTGAAATTGACGCGCAGTATAGCGACAGGCCCATGACCGGCAAAGCACCGACGGTGCCCGATGGTCACTGAAAGTGGGTAGAATGCGGTTTTTTTCCACCTGCGGGGGTGCGCCTTGCGCGAAATCGTCCTGATAAACATCACTGGCAGTGACCGTCCGGGTCTGACTGCGGCCATTACCGGCGTTCTGGCCCAGGGTGGTGTGAACATTCTCGACATTGGTCAGGCGGTGATTCACGACACACTGTCGTTCGGCATCCTGGTTGAAATCCCGGACGCCGAGCAAAGCAAGTCGGTGCTCAAGGACATCCTGTTCACCGCCTACAAACTCGACCAACAGGTGCGTTTCACCCCGGTGTCCGAAGCCGATTACCAGCATTGGGTCAATGGCCAGGGCAAGAAGCGTCACATCGTGACCCTGTTGACCCGCAAGGTTACCGCCGAGCAATTGCAGCGGGTCAGTTCGATCACTGCCAAATACGACCTGAACATCGACCACATCGACCGTTTGTCCGGGCGCATGCCGCTGGATACGCCGGATGACAAGGGCAAGGGCTGCATCGAATTCTCCGTGCGCGGCGAGCCGGCCGATCCCCAGGCGCTGCGTGCCGAGTTCCTCAGCGTGGCCCAGGAGTTGAATGTCGACATCGCGTTCCAGGAAGACTCGCTGTTCCGCCGCAACCGCCGCCTGGCGGTGTTTGACATGGATTCGACGCTGATTGAAGCCGAAGTCATCGACGAACTGGCCAAGGCCGCCGGCGTGGGCGACAAGGTGTCGGCCATCACTGAGCGAGCCATGGCCGGCGAGTTGGATTTTCGCGCCAGCTTCAAGGAGCGCCTGGCGCTACTCAAGGGGCTGGACGTCAGCGTGCTGGACTCCATCGGCGCTTCCTTGCGCCTGACCGAGGGCGCCGAAACCCTGTTCGCCGAACTCAAGCGTCTGGGCTACAAGACCGCGATCCTGTCCGGGGGCTTCACCTACTTTGCCAAGCAGTTGCAGGCCAAACTCGGCATCGACTACGTGTTCGCCAATGAACTGGAAGTCGTGGATGGCAAGGTCACGGGCGTGGCCGTCGAACCGATCGTCGATGCCCAGCGCAAGGCGGATCTGTTGCGCGAACTGGCCGAGAAGGAAGGCCTGCGCCTGGAACAGACCATCGCCGTCGGCGACGGCGCCAATGACCTGCCAATGCTGGCGATCGCCGGTCTGGGCGTGGCGTTCCGCGCCAAGCCGCTGGTCAAGCAGTCGGCCCGGCAGGCGATCTCCACCCTCGGGTTGGATGGGGTGTTGTATCTGCTGGGCTTCAGGGATCGCGACGGGCAGCTCTGACTCAATCTCCTGTGGCAAGGGGATTTATCTGTGGGAGCAAGTTTTGCTCCCACAGAGAGCTCTCTCTTCACAAAGGGTTATGTATTGGCGGTCTAAAGCGACTTCCACAACGAATCAAAATCCCCTTCATTGTCGTGGCCATCTCCGGTGGTCGCTGAGTCTTCCTGTCGATAAGCAAACTGGTTGAAGCTGTGCGTGCTGGTCACCCGTCGGTCCAGGCTGGCGCGGCGTTCCTGGCCGTTGGTGTTGATCAGCACTTGCTGGCCTTCCTGGAAAGGCAGACGGGGCGCGATCATGGTGGGAGGCAGGTCAATAGCGCTGATCTCAGGCAGCAGCAGCCCTCGCAGGTAGTGACCATGCTCATCCTTCTCTCGTACCAGTTGCAGCCCGCAAGGCTGGGCATGAGGCGCGACCAGCTCGATACCCATTTGCATGGCGCCATTGCGCACTTGCCTGATCCAGCGCACCACGGCGATGCTCCAGGCTTGATCGTTAGTGTCGCGAATGCCGACCATTTCCCCGGCCTGCAGTTGCTCAGGCACCTCCTTCGGCCAGCCGAGGCAGTAACCTCCGGGGCTGTGATTGATGATGGGCAGGTCGTAGGTCGCGAAGTGGTGCTGGTTGTCGGAGCTGGCGCCGTCGTCATCGGCCGGATTGACCGGGTACTCGATTTCTTCATAGGGCAACAGATCACTGTCACCGGTCGCAGCTGCGTCGAAAGCCTGGCTCCAGGTGTCGTTGGTCTTGGTCGGTGTGGCCTCGAACCGGGCCTTGCGCGTTGCAGAGTCCTTCAGGATTTCGCTGAAAGAGCGCTCGCCGCCCAGGTAATAGTGCAAAGCGCTCATGCCCACGCAGAGCGTCAGCGTGCCGTTGCCCTCCGTGCGCTGGAAGCTGCGTTCGACCGCTTCGCCCCAGGCCGCTTGCAGGTGATGCAAGGTGTCGGCGTTCATTGCGCCAGGCACGGGCAAGGTGTGATCGTCGGGTTGTTCCAGATGAGTGGCAATGGCGCGCACCAGCGGCTGCGGATCGAAACCCAGCAGGCTGGGCTGTTGCTCGGCCCTGAACTTGGAGCGATAGCGCGGTCCGATATCCAGTTGCGGTGCAACGGCGAACAGGCTCGTGGCGGTGGTGGCCGGGTCCAGCGTGACCTTCTGACTCCAGGATTCGAGCACCTCGACGAGTCGCGCAATCTGGCCCTGGCGCAGTTGATTGCTGCGTGAGGTGCCCAGCAGCAGGGCGACCACGTAGGTTTGCTCAACATTCAACTGATGCACCTGGCTGGCCAGTTCATCGCTGACGCTGAGGTGTTGCAGCCGATGGTGGCAGGCGATTCGGTACAACTGATGCAAATCGAGCCACAGCCCTTCGGGTACCGGGCTATACAACTGGCTGATACGCAGCAGCGTGCCGTCCAGCGCATGCATCGCGCGTTGCAGCGCGGTGCTCAGCAGTCGGGCGCGGTCCTTGGAGTATTTCGGCGAGATGCGCGCGACGATCTGTTTGTAACCCATGGCCAATTGGGTTTGCAGGGCCTGGCACAGGTTGACGATCTTGCGCGAGCGCTCATCCAGAACGATGGCCTGTTGCAAAAAATGCCGCTCCAGGTGTTTGCAGACGTAATACACCTCGGGCCGCAACAATTCGAGCAGTAGCAGGCGATTCTCGCTGGGGGTGAGCAGTTGGTTGAGTTCGCCGATGGCCTGGTACAACAGGCGTGCGGTTTCGCCGATATTGGCCTTGGGCAGGTTGGCGATCCAGCGCTTGAGGTCGCGCGGCGTGGCGTCGCAGAACGACAGGCGCGACTGGGTCGGTGTCAGAACGCGCGAAAGCTGGAGAGGGCTGGTCTCATTCATGCCGTGGATGGGCTCCGTCGGGAAATGAAAGGGATGTTCCCAACTCTAGCAGCTGTGGCCGAAAGAGCGTGTGGTATCGACGTTCGTTGGGCGCTCATTGCTCGAGGTGCAATCGAAGAGCGGTTGCGCTTCTTCAGCCCCCTTTTTTCGTCTGGTTTTGCAGGCGACCCATTGATTGAGGATCGTACCGCTTCATTTCACCTACGCTCTTAGTGATGTACATGTGGTTGGACGGTACGCTCTTGTTGACGAAAGCACCGGCGCCAATAATGACATTGTCACCCAGCTCGAGATCATCAGAAATAATGCACGCGTGTGCGTGAACCCTTACTCCATCGCCAATGCGCAATGCCGCGAATTCGCGTTGTCCCTTAATGCCAAGTGTGCAGTTTTGCCAGATCCTGAAGTCTTTCCCGATAATGGCATGGGAGGTTATGACTATTCCGTTCGGGTGGGCAATCCAAAGTCCTTCCCCGATGCTGGCTCCCAGCATGATCTCGACGTTGAATTGGCGGCTTATTCGTTCGTTGAGCAGCTTGCCGCGTCGTCTCCAGAATTTACTGTCTTGCTGATGCATGGCATAGGCCAGGCGAAACCAGAACAAATAACGGTATCTGTTGATCTTATGGCACTTCAGGAAAAGCCGTCTCCATTTGAACGGTTTATCCAGGCCACCCAGAATTTCGATATGCCAGTAACGCTTGGCTGACCGGAAAATATCAATGAGCATGAGCCGCCTCTTTGTGCGGGACAACTGGACGGGTTGTTTGGGAGAGAATTATTCCGATCGGTAACCAGAAGACAATCCAATAGACACCCGGTCTGTTGAATACGGTGTGATAGTCAAACAGGGCGGCGGTAATACCAAATAAGAATAGAGGCAGACCAATCGAACCCATGGGAAGCCTCCAGGCTCTCTTGTCCAGAGAGTATTTGAAGGCGTAAAAAATGGTTAGGAGCATCAGTGCAGCGCCCATGATCCCAAATTCATAAAAGAACTGAAGGAGCAAGTTGTGTGCTTGGTTGAAACATACTGTCCCGGCAATGCAGAAGTCAAAATCACGACCTGCTCCCGCGCCGAATATCCAGAAATCTCCAAAGCGGCTCAGCCAGCCGGCCCATATATCATCCCGCAGGCTGAAGCCACGGCCTTGCTGCTGAATCAGTATGGGCCATAACCATGCCGCGAGAACGATAAAAAATATACCTGCCAGGTACAACCATTTTCTTGATCTGTAATTATGGTGGAAAAGAATGGTGGTGCAGGCGGCCATGCCGTAACCAAGCCAGACAGCTCTGGAGAGGGTGCAAAACAGATACATCGATAAGCCCAGTATGCACACCGAGAATAGAACTCTGGACCACAAACCGAAGGTTTTGGTCAGCAGGAGGTGAAAACCGTAGATACCAAAAAAACCAAAGTAAAGAGCGGCAATGATGGGGTTCTTGAAATTCGCGTAATCGCCATAACCCAGGCTAAATATTCGCTTGCCACTGAACAGGATGTTCTGCCCGTGTTGCACGGAGTGGATCAGCAAGCCAGCAATGGCAAAGAGTCCCGCCACTACAAAGGTAAGGGTGAGGCATTTTTCAAGTAGTCCCTCCCTGTTCAATATATGGATTGCACCCAAGTACAGGGTAATATACAACACGGTTTTGAATTGTATAAAAGCAGATGTCGCTGCGTTGGGGTTCAGCAATGCCATTAGCATAGAAAAGGCAAGCAGTAGAAGAATGGGTCGATATCGTTTTTGGGTAAGGCTTCTGCGCAGGTCTGTGTCGCCAATACATAAAATCAACGCAGGCAGGAAAAGACCAAGATTGGATATGGTCGTGTAAGTACTGCCGTCAACGATGAAGAGTAACCCGGTTAGGTGTGTAGTGAATCCGATCGTTAAAATGAACAATGTGTATCTTAAAACAGCCGAACTCTTCATGCCTGTTTTCCAGGGGTAATAGATAATAGCTTCGTCAGATTTTTTCGGAGCAGTGGAAGTCTCGCTTGAGAGAAGGCGGCTCAATCCAGTCGAGCCGCCTCCCTTTAATCAAGCTGAGGCAATGCCAACCCCTGGCCCATCTGCACCGGCGAACCGGCCACCAGGTCTTCGACCCATTGCACCTGATTCGGGCCGAACAGCACGATAGCGGTCGATCCCAGTTTGAAGCGGCCCAGCTCGGCGCCTTTCTCCAGGTGGATCGGTGCCCGGGCGGCTTCGTCGTAACGGAAGGTTTTCAGTTCGCGCTTGGGTGGCGTCACCAGGCCGGCCCAGACGGTTTCGATGGAGGCAACGATCATCGCGCCCACCAGCACCACGGCCATCGGCCCGCGCTCGGTGTCGAAAATGCACGCCACGCGCTCGTTACGGGCGAATAGTTCCGGAACGTTTTCGGCGGTGGTCTGGTTCACCGAGAAAATCCGTCCCGGGATGTAGACCATTTCCCGCAGGGTGCCGGCCAGTGGCATGTGCACGCGGTGATAGTCCTTGGGCGACAGGTAGATGGTGGCGAAATCGCCGCCCATGAACGGCGCTGCGTTGGCTGCATCGCCGCCCAGCAGTTCCAGCACGCTGAAGCTGTGGCCCTTGGCCTGGAATACCCGGCCGTGCTCGATGGGGCCGAGTTGGCTGACGGCACCGTCGGCGGGGCTGAGGATAGCCCCCGGTGTTGGGTCCAGCGGGCGGGCGCCTTCTTTCAGCGCTCGGGTGAAGAACGCATTGAAGTGCTCGTAGGCCGTGAGGTCTTCGACCAGCGCCTGGGACATGTCCACCTGATAACGTTTGGCGAACCATTGGGTGAAGGCGTTCTTGAACCAGCGCACGCGGCATTCGGCAATGCAGCCGGCCAGCCGAGACAGCAGGTGGTGGGGTAGCAGGTATTGGCTGAGGATGAACAAGCGGTTTTTCATTAACTGTCCTTAAGAACCTTCAGAGCTCGATGGGGGTATCAGGGTGGTTGCCCCATTCGCCCCAGGAGCCGGCATAGCCTTTGACTCGCGGATAACCGAGCGCCTTGGCCACCAGATAGGTGAAGCCAGAGCGGTGGTGGGTCTGGCAATGGGTGATGATTTCTTTGTCAGGCGTGATGCCCAACTGTTCGAGGATCTGCGGCATGTCGCTGCGGATGCGCAGGTTGCGTGCCTGATCCATGCCGGCGGTCCATTCGAAGTTGATCGCGCCGGGAATATGTCCGCCCCTGGCTGCGACGACTTTCTCGCCGGAATATTCCAGCGGCCCGCGTGCGTCCCAGATCGCCAGGTCAGCGGCACCGAGGCGGCTTTGCAGGTATTCGCGGGTGGCGGTGGGTTCATCGTGCAGGGTCAGGTTCACCGGGCCTGTGGCGGACGGCGGCACTTCAGTGGACACCGGCAGGCCTTCGTCCAGCCACGACAGCAAGCCGCCGTCGAGGTAGTGGTAGTTCGAATGGCCGATCACATCCAGCAGCCAGATAAAGCGCCCGGCCCAGCCACCGCCTTCATCGTCATAGACCACGTAGACCGCATTCGGGTTGTGCCCCAGTTCGCCGAACAGCGTCTCGAGGTCGGCTTTTGCTGGCAACAGGCCTGGTGCCGGGGGCTGGCCCAGTTGGGTGCGCTTGGGGTCGACGAAGCGTGCGCCAGGGATGTGCCCGGTGCTATAGCGGGCGGCGCTGGTCAGGTCCACCAGAATCAGTTCGCGGGCGTCGAGGCGCGACAGCAGGTCGCTCGGCTCGATTACCAGCGGCAAGCCAGAGAAGTCAGGCATGTGAGGTCTCCAGGGGCGCAAAGGGAAAAGATTGTATCAAGATCAGCGACCGCGGTTGGTAAAGCTGTGCAAGGCGCGTTCGATACACTGCACGGTTTTACCGAAGGCTTGCACCGTCACGTCCGAGAAGGGCCCGCCGCCCTGGTCCACCGCCACCAGCATGATCACCCGGCCGTTGCAGGTCAGTGAACGCAGCAGCAGGTGTTCGCCGCGAAACAGGCTGCGCAGGCCCGGCGGCAGCAACGCCGAAAACTGAGCGTTGTTGTCCGGGTTCAGGCGAACCTGGGCCTGCTGGGCCTGCAACCGTTGCAACACTTTGCTTTGGCTGATGGAAAAACTCATGGCCGCCGCTTCTTTGGGCAGGCCGGCGATCTGATGCACGCGCAAGCTGGTCTGGCTGCGGTCGGCCATCAGAATCATCACCCGCCGCATGCCGCAGGCCACCAAGGCGTCCCGTGCCGAGGTGGTCAGGTGCATGGCGTTGCTGAACGGGCTCGGTTCCAGCAGCAGTTCGGCGCATTGCTTGCGCCACTGGGTCAGGTCTTCGGCGCTGGGCGGGGCGGCCGGCAGCAGCCCCGGGTGGACGCGTCGGCTGCCCCAGGGCCAGATCAACGCCACAGCCGGATGCCAGAGGTCCGGCATGGTGTTGTGGCGGGCACTGATGACGGCTTGCTGGTGCAATTGCTGCTGGACGTCATCCATGGACATCTGCAGATACAAACTTGTCAGATATTGCCAGCGGGTGCTGTGAGGGCCGTCCCACGCCTGTTGCGCTGAAAGGGCCAGGCCGTTGGCTAGCAGCACGGTGTTGGCTGGCTGATTGAGCCAGCGTCGCAGGGTCGGGTCATCGTCCAGGCGATTCTGCTGGCGCAGCGGGTGTTCACTGTCCCGGGCGATGCGCAGCACTTTCACCAGCTCGCGGCGTTCGTTGAGCAGCAGGCGGTAGCCCTGCGCCACCCAGGCCGGCAGGCGCCAGGTCTCCACCAGCGCCAGGCAGATTTTCAGCAGGCTGACGCCGAACAGCTCGCGCTCCACTTTGCTCGCTGACTGGCCTTTATGGACAACCCGCAATTCCCACTCGCCCAGCAATCCCGGATGAGTCAGTGCCAGCGGCCAGAGCGGTGACAGAAACAGCAGGCTGCCCCAGTGGATGTCTTGCCACAGCCGCGCCAGGCGACTGGCAAAAAAACCATTGGCCTGTTGCGTTGCGTGCTGGCTGATCAATTGCAGTTGGCGCAGCACGAGGGGGATTTGCTGTTCCGGCAACGAGGGCAGGCGGGCGAGCAGTTCTTCGGTGCGCTTGAGGCCGAGGCGGTTGATGGCCACTTCGAGATTTTCTGCCGGTTCGGCAAAATTGCCATGGGTGTGATGGTTGGCTTCACGAATGACGCTCAGCGCCAGGGCGGGGCTGTCCTGGATCAGCTCGGCAATGTCGCGCAGTGAGCGGCGGCTGTCGGCAATGGCTTTGCAGACCAGGTCATGACTGGCTTGCGGCACTGGCAGATGGACGCCCTCGAGCAGCTTGACCCAGCCTTCGAGCGTGTTCGGTCGTGGAGTTGGAACCTTCGTTTCATTAGCCATGGCTGGACGCGATCATCATAGGGAGTATCTACGCCCGGAACGGGGCAAATTGGCTTTTCGCCTGAACTGGCTATAGTCTGGCGCAGTTTTGCCGATAAGTAGAAGAAGAGATTTTTCAGCTTCCGAATATGACCTTGAACCCGACTTAAATAAGTACTTTCTATCTATGGCTAAAATTATCGGCATCATTGTCGTGTTCGCGAGCGTTCTGGGCGGATACGTGCTCTCCCATGGCAAGATTGCCGCCCTGATCCAGCCCTTTGAGGTTCTGATCATCGGCGGCGCGGCCCTTGGCGCATTCCTGCAGGCCAACCCCGGCTACATGACGATGCACGTGCTCAAGAAGTCCTTGAGCATGTTCGGCTCGCGTTTCAGCCACACTTTCTACCTTGAGGTGCTGGGGCTGATCTACGAGATCCTCAACAAGAGCCGCCGCGAAGGCATGATGGCGATCGAAGGGGATATCGAAGACGCAGCGTCCAGCCCGATCTTCGCCAAGTACCCCACGGTACTCAAGGATGAGCGCATGACGGCGTTCGTCTGTGATTACCTGCGCATCATGTCGTCCGGCAACATGGCTCCCCATGAGCTCGAAGGCCTGTTCGACATGGAACTGTACAGCCTCAAGGAAGACCTGGAGCACCCGTCTCACGCGGTCAACGGCATCGCCGACGGCATGCCGGGTTTCGGTATCGTCGCGGCGGTATTGGGCATCGTGGTGACCATGGCCTCCCTGGGCGAAGGCGACCAGGCATCTATCGGCCTGCACGTAGGTGCGGCACTGGTAGGTACCTTCTTCGGTATTCTCGCCGCGTATGGCTTCTTTGGCCCGTTGGCCCATTCCCTGGCCCACGACGCCAAGGAAGAACTCAATGTCTACGAAGCCATCAAGGCTTCGCTCGTGGCCTCGGCCTCGGGCATGCCTCCATCGCTGGCTGTGGAGTTCGGTCGCAAGGTCCTGTACCCGGCGCACCGTCCAAGCTTCGCCGAGTTAGAACAAGCGGTTCGCGGTCGCTAAGATGGAAAACAACCAGCCGATCATTATCAAGCGCGTCAAGCGCATAGCCGGCGGGCATCACGGGGGCGCCTGGAAAATCGCCTTCGCCGACTTCGCGACGGCGATGATGGCGTTCTTTCTGGTGCTGTGGCTGCTGTCCACCGCGACTCCAGAGCAGAAAATCGCCATCGCCGGTTATTTCAAGGACCCGGTGGGTTTTTCCGAAAGCGGCACACCGTACATCATCGACCTGGGCGGCTCGCCGGTCCTGGCGCCGGAAAACACCCTCAACCCTGAAGTCGAATCCCAGCCTCAGCCCGACAAGGCGACGGTAGACGCCAATGACGCCGAAGGCATGGCCGAGGAGGTCGAGCGCGAGCGTCTGGAGTTGTTGCTGCAAGAGTTGCAGAACAAAGTCGAAGAGAACCCAGAGCTGCAGAAGTTCAAGGATCAGATCCTGTTCGAAATCACGCCGAACGGCTTGCGCATCCAGATCATGGACGCCGAGAATCGTCCGATGTTCGACTCTGGCAGCGCGCGCCTGAAACCTTATTTCGAAGATATTCTGCTGGCCATGGCCGACACCATCAAAGCGGTGCCGAACAAGATCAGCATCAGTGGCCATACCGATGCCAAGCCCTTCATCGGCAAAGGCGATTTCGGTAACTGGGAACTCTCCGCCAATCGCGCCAACGCGGCTCGTCGGGCCCTGGTGGCCGGCAGTTATCCGGACGAGCAGGTGGCGCGGGTGGTCGGTTATGCCTCCTCGGCGCTGTTCGACCGCAAAGACCCGTTCAACCCGGTCAATCGGCGGATCGATATCGTGGTGTTGACCAAGAAGGCCCAGAAAGCCATCGAAGGTTCGCAAACCGATGACCCGGCGCCGGACCCGGCCCAGGGCGCCGGCGCGCCGGGTGAAGTGCCGGGTACGCCCGGCGCGGCGGCGGATCCGAACGCATTGCCGGCGGACCAGCAGCCTGTTCCCGCCCATGAGGTACGTGAGCGTCTGAATCTGTTCGATGATCTCGCGCCGAAACCGGCCGAGCCGCCTGCGCAGTGACCTGACTGGCGAGCGTAAACCTGTGGCGAGGGGATTTATCCCCGTGGGGCTGCGAAGCAGCCCCTCTTTTTTCATCTGATATTCGGGGTGATAAAGGGGGGGCGCTTCGCGCCCCAGCGGGGATAAATCCCCTCGCCACAACTGTGTCCGGCTTGTCTTCCTTTCGGATCAGTAACTGCTTTCCGGCAAGCTGGCGATGATCGAGCGATAGCTGTTCATCCGTTGCTGCTGCACACGACCGTCTTCCAGCGCCTTGAGCAGGGCGCAACCGGGTTCGCGGTCGTGCTTGCAGTCGCGGAAACGGCAGGTGCCGATCAGGTCGTTGAACTCGATGAACCCCGCTTCCACGTCGGCTCGGCTGACGTGGCCCAGGCCAAACTCGCGGATGCCCGGCGAGTCGATCAATTCACCGCCGCCGGGGAAGTGGAACAACCGCGCCGTGGTGGTGGTGTGAGTGCCCTGGCCGGACAGCTCGGACAACGGCCCGACGCGCGTCTCGACTTCCGGCAGCAGGCTGTTGACCAGCGACGACTTGCCGACACCGGACTGGCCGACAAACACGCTGATGCGCCCGTCCAGTTGTTCCTGCAATTTCTCCATGCCATCGCCGTGGTGAGCCGAAACTTCCAGCACCGGGTAGCCCAAGTGCCGATAGACCGAGAGCAGTGCGTTCAGCGCCGGGGCGTTGTGTTCATCGATCAGGTCGAATTTGTTGAGCAGCAACAAGGGGCGGATGCCGGCGTGTTCGGCCGCGACCAAATAGCGGTCGATCAGGTTGGCGTGGGGCTCGGGTAGCGGGGCGAAGACGATGACGATCATGTCGACGTTGGCCGCCACCGGCTTGAGCTGGCCTCGGCTGTCCGGACGGCACAGTTCGGTGTGGCGCGGCAGTTGAGCCACGATCACGCCGATGCCTTGGTTGCCGGCACGCCAGACCACCTGATCACCAGTGACCAGGGCCGGCAGGTTGGCTCGCAGGTGGCAGCGGAATACCTGGCCGGCCAATTCGCCTTCACGGGCCTCGACCTCGACCTGTACACCGAAGTGCGCGATCACCAGGCCGGTCTGTTCAGGGCCCAGGTCGCCGCCCTCCAGCGCTTGTACCGCGCTGGATTCGCGTTTGGCGGCGCGGGCGGCGCGCTCGCCCTGAATCTTTTCGATGCGCCAGTTTTGACGACGATTGAGTTGGCGTTTGGCCATGGGTGTTCCGTATGAAGAATGCAGCGATTAGGTAAAAACGGCCGCGAGTTTAGCACGCTCAAGGCCCTGCCTCGGGTTTGAACGAAAAGTCGCCGAGCAGCGATCAGGCAGGGCGAAAACAGGCGAGGAAGCGGCGTTGACTGGTGGTCAATGAGCATTCCGAGGCTGTTTTCAACGCAGCATGATCGTCGCGCAGGCACTTTTCGTTCAAAGCCTAAGCTAAACTGCGCAGCTACGCCGAGGAGCTCCCCCATGCAGAACCCGCAGAACCTGATCTGGATCGACCTGGAAATGACCGGTCTGAACCCGGACACCGACGTCATCATCGAAATGGCCACCATCGTCACCGACAGTGATCTCAACACCCTGGCCGAAGGCCCTGTGATCGCGATCCATCACAGCGACGAGGTCCTGGCGGGTATGGACGAATGGAACACTCGCCAGCACGGCGGCTCAGGCCTGACCCAACGGGTGCGCGAGAGCAAAATCAGCATGGCTGAGGCCGAAGCCCAAACCATCGCCTTTCTTGAGCAGTGGGTGCCCAAGGGCAAGTCACCGATCTGTGGCAACAGCATCTGCCAGGATCGTCGCTTTCTCTATACCCATATGAAATCCCTGGAAAGCTACTTTCACTACCGCAACCTGGACGTCTCCACCCTCAAGGAACTGGCCGCCCGCTGGGCACCTGAGGTGCGTGACAGCTTCCAGAAGGGCGGCAGCCACCTGGCCCTGGACGATATCCGCGAGTCCATCGCCGAGCTGCAGCACTACCGTAAGCACTTCATCAAGTTCTAAGTCGGCTCCTCGGCTGTTGTGCGAGCACGCTTTTGTGGCGATGGAGCTTGCTCCGCTGGCCTGCGAAGCAGGCCCAACAGCTTCAGGTAGATCGAGTTGTCCGGTTTGGCGACTGCTGCGCAGCCGAGCGGGAGCAAGCTCCCTCGCCACAGGGGTAGTTTGAACGGGCGGCATGGCGCTCAGGCAGAAGACGGTGTCGCGCCCTCTTTTGGTGCCTGCCCAAACTGGCTAGACTGCGCGCCTTCCTGCAAGGACCGCCATCATGTTGCTGATGCTTTACCTGATCGCCATCACCGCCGAAGCCATGACTGGGGCCTTGTCTGCCGGGCGTCGTGGCATGGACTGGTTCGGCGTGGTGCTGATCGCCTGCGTCACCGCGTTGGGTGGCGGCTCGGTGCGCGATGTGCTGCTCGGTCATTACCCGCTCACCTGGGTCAGGCACCCGGAATATCTGGTGCTGACCACCGCGGCCGCGATGCTGACGGTGATCCTGGCGCGCTGGATGCGCCATTTGCGCTCGTTGTTCCTGGTGCTTGACGCCGTGGGCCTGGTGGCGTTCACCCTGATCGGCTGCATGACCGCCCTGGAAATGGGCCACGGCATGTTGGTGGCTTCGGTCAGTGGCGTGATTACCGGCGTTTTCGGTGGCATCCTGCGTGACATTTTTTGCAACGATATCCCGCTGATCTTCCGTCGCGAGCTCTATGCCAGCGTTTCGTTTGCCGCAGCGTGGTGTTACATGCTGTGTGTCTATCTGCAGTTGCCGAGTGAACAGGCGATCCTCATCACCTTGTTCGGCGGTTTCCTGTTGCGGCTCCTGGCGATCCGCTTTCACTGGGAAATGCCGAAGTTCGTCTACAACGACGAGGTCTGACGCTCGGCGTGTTGGCGCAACGCCCACTCCACGTGCTCGCGCACCAGTTCCGATGGGTAATCGCGCCGCGCTTCAAGCGCTTGCATGACCGGGATGGTTGAAGGTGCATTTCCCAGCCCCACCGCCAGGTTGCGCAACCAGCGTTCGTACCCGGCGCGGCGCAGGGGCGAGCCCTCGGTACTGCTGAGGAATTTTTCCTCGTCCCACATGAACAACTCGGCCAACCCGGCGTTGTCCAGGTTGTGTCGCGGTTTGAAGTCGCTTTCTCCGGACGGTCGGGCGAAGCGGTTCCACGGACAGACGATCTGGCAGTCATCGCAACCGAACACCCGGTTGCCGATCAATGGCCGCAGTTCCTCGGGGATGGCGCTTTTGAGTTCGATGGTGAGGTAGGAAATGCAGCGTCGGGCATCCAGGACGTAGGGGCCGACGAAGGCATTCGTAGGGCAGATGTCCAGGCATGCGGTGCATTTTCCGCAGTGTTCGCTGGCGTGGGGCGGGTCAACCGGCAGCGGCAGGTCGACGAACAGTTCGCTCAGGAAGAAATAGCTGCCGGCCTTGCGGTTCAGTACCAGGGTGTTTTTACCGATCCAGCCCAAGCCGGCCTGCTCGGCGATGGCTTTTTCCAGCACCGGTGCGCTGTCAACGAAGGCGCGATAACCGAAGGGGCCAATGGCCGCCTGAATTTTTTCTGCCAGATGCTGCACGCGTTTACGGATCAATTTGTGGTAATCGCGGCCCAATGCATAACGCGAGACGTAGGCTTTTTCCGGTTGGCCGAGCATCTGCGCCATTTGCGTGTCGCCCGGCAGGTAGTCCATGCGCAGGGAAACCACACGCAATGTGCCCGGCACCAGTTCCTCGGGGTGCGAGCGTTTGCTGCCGTGGGCGCCCATGTAGTCCATCTCGCCGTGATAGCCCGCGTCGAGCCAGCGCTGCAAATGTTGCTCATGCTCGGCAAGGTCCAGGCCGCTGATGCCGACTTGCTGGAAACCCAGCTCGCGGCCCCAGTCCTTGATGGATTGGGCGAGGGCGGGGAGGTCTGTGGGAATGACGGGCATGAGGCGAGAGAAACCGGAGCTGAGATGCGTATAATTCTGCCAGACATCGGAGCCCGAAGACGCATGCCGCACACTAAAGATGATTTTCCCGACGCGCTGTACAGTGCCGCGCAGGTTCGGGCCCTTGACGCACAGCTGATTGCGGCAGGCACGACTGGCTTCGAATTGATGCAGCGAGCCGCCCGCGCCACCTGGCGCGCCATTGTCCGGCACTGGCCAGACGCCAGCGAGCTGACCGTGCTGGCCGGGCATGGCAACAACGTCGGCGACGGTTATCTGGTGGCGACCCTGGCCCGCCGTGCCGGCTGGTCAGTGCGGGTGCTGACGGTGGGTGAGCCCCGGCGTTTACAGGGGGATGCCGCCAATGCCCACGCCGAGGCGGTGGCGGTGGGTGTGCCGGTGGAGCCATGGTCGGACGAGTCCGACTTGCGCGGCGTGCTGCTCGACGCCTTGCTCGGCACGGGATTGAGTGGCGAAGTACGCGAGCCCTACGTTCGGGCAATCGACACCATCAATGTCAGTGGCCTGCCAGTGGCCGCGGTGGATATCCCTTCGGGCTTGTGTGCCGACACGGGACGGGTGCTGGGTACGGCAGTGACGGCCGACCTGACCGTAACCTTTATCGGCCTGAAGCTGGGCCTGTTCACAGGCGATGCGGCGGACCGGGTCGGTGAACTGATATTCAATGATCTGCATGCCGATCCCGACATCGTCGAGGCGGCGCCGGCCACGGCCCGGCTTCTGCAGCCCGCTAATCTGCCGGGTCTGACGCCGCGCGCGCGCGCATCCCACAAAGGCAAGTTCGGTCATGTTCTATTGATCGGCGGCGATCGAGGTTTTGGCGGGGCTATCCAGATGAGCGCCGAGAGTGCCCTGCGTTGCGGCGCGGGGATGGTGTCCATGGCCACTCGCAACGAGCATGTGTCCGCTGCGCTGACGCGTTTACCCGAAGTCATGGTGCAGGGCACCCACTCAGCAAACCAATTGATGGGGTTGCTTGAGCAGGTCAGTGTGTTGGTGGTGGGGCCGGGCCTCGGCCAGGCTGCGTGGGGACGTAGCTTGTTGTCGGCGGCGGCCAACGCATTGCTGCCCCAGGTGTGGGATGCCGATGCGCTGAACCTGCTGAGCAGTGGCGCGGTCAGTTTGCCCGCGCACTGTGTGATCACCCCTCATCCGGGCGAGGCGGCGCGGCTTCTGGGTATCTCCACGGCTCAGGTGCAGGCCGATCGTCCGGCGGCGGCCCACGCATTGAGCAAACAATACGCGGCCACAGTGATTCTCAAAGGCGCTGGCAGCCTGATTGCCAGTCCAGACGGTCGCCTGTCGGTTTGCAGCCAGGGCCATCCGGCCATGGCCACGGCAGGCCTCGGGGATGTGCTGGCCGGGGTGGTCGGTGCGTTGCTCGCCCAAGGCATGGATGGCTTTGACGCCGCCTGCCTGGCGGTGTGGCTGCATGCCAATGCCGGTGCGCAAGCCGGTCAGTCGGGCCGGGGATTGGCGGCGACCGATCTGATCCCGGCCATTCGTCAGTTGTTGGAGGAGCATTCACCGTGTCTGAAGTAACCCTGTACGTGGCGGACGAACAAGCCATGACGCAATTGGGGGCGCGCATTGCGCGTACCACGGCTGGCCATGGTCTGATTTTTCTGGAGGGCGACCTCGGCGCGGGAAAAACCACCTTGTCCCGCGGCATTATTCGTGGCCTGGGACACGTCGGCGCAGTGAAAAGTCCTACGTTCACGTTGGTTGAACCCTACGAAATCGGCGACATTCGTGCCTTCCATTTTGACCTGTACCGACTGGTGGACCCTGAAGAGTTGGAATTCCTCGGTATCCGCGATTACTTCGAAGATGACGCCTTGTGTCTGATCGAATGGCCCCAGAAGGGTGCAGGCTTTTTGCCAAAGCCCGACCTGACCATTACCATTGGCGCGCAGAACGGCGGGCGTTCGTTGATACTGACGCCGCAAGGCTCGCGTGGCGAGTCGTGGTGTGCCGCTTTGGCACTGGAAACTAATTGATGATGGGGTTTGGTATGCGCTTTCGCGCGGTGGTTGCTGTCGTAGGAATGTTGCTTACGGCACTGGCCGTCGATGCTGTGGCACAGACGAAGGTCAGCAGCGTTCGTCTGTGGCGGGCGCCGGACAACACTCGTCTGGTGTTCGACCTGACGGGGCCGGTGCAGCACAGCGTATTCACCCTGACCGCTCCGGATCGCCTGGTGATCGACATCAATGGCGCATCCCTGGGGGCGCCGCTGACAGCCGCCACCGCCAACACGCCGATCACGGCCATTCGCTCGGCTCAGCGCACGCCGACTGACCTGCGGGTGGTCGTCGATCTGAATAAGGCGGTGACCCCGAAAAGCTTCACCCTGGCGCCCAACGCCCAGTACGGCAACCGACTGGTGGTGGACTTGTTCGACAACCCGGGCGATGCCGCGCCACCGCCTGCGCCGCCGACCAAAGTCGCCACAGTGCCGGCGGTGCCGGTCACGCCGACCGAGCCTGCTCTCAAGCTACCGCCGGCGCCTTCCGGCAAGCGCGATATCATCGTTGTGATCGATGCCGGTCACGGGGGGGAGGACCCGGGTGCCTCTGGCTCGCGAGGGCAGCGTGAAAAGGACGTGGTGTTGTCCATCGCCCGTGAGTTGCAGCGTCAGGTCAATGGTATGAAGGGCTTTCGCGCGGAGCTGACCCGTACCGGAGACTATTTCATCCCCTTGCGTGGCCGTACCGAAATCGCCCGCAAGAAGGGCGCGGACCTGTTCGTCTCGATCCATGCCGACGCCGCCCCTTCAAAAGCCGCGTTCGGGGCCTCGGTGTTTGCCCTGTCTGACCGGGGGGCCACCTCCGAGACCGCCCGTTGGCTGGCTGACAGCGAAAACCGTTCCGACCTGATTGGCGGTGCCGGTAACGTCAGCCTCGATGACAAGGACCGCATGCTCGCCGGCGTGCTGCTCGATTTGTCGATGACCGCCTCGCTGACGTCCAGCCTGAACGTCGGTCAAAAAGTCTTGAGCAACATTGGGCGTGTCACGCCGCTGCACAAGCGACGCGTCGAGCAGGCCGGGTTCATGGTGCTCAAGTCACCGGATATCCCGTCGATTCTGGTGGAAACCGGGTTCATCTCCAACGCCAACGAAGCCTCGAAGCTGACATCCTCCAGCCACCAACAGGCCCTGGCCCGTTCCATCAGCAGCGGCGTGCGACAGTTCTTCCAGCAGAACCCGCCACCGGGCACCTACATCGCCTGGCTACGAGACTCCGGCAAGATCGCCCAGGGGCCGCGAGACCATCGGGTCAATCCTGGCGAAACCCTGGCAATGATCGCGGTGCGCTATCAGGTGTCGCCCGCGTCGTTGCGCAGTGCCAATAATCTCAAGAGCGACGAGCTCAAGATCGGCCAGACCCTGACCATTCCCGGCAACGAAGTGGTGGTCAAGCAATGAGCGATGAACTGACCGGCAGCACTGCCCGCATCGAACTGCTCAGCCCCCGGCTGGCGAACCAGATCGCCGCCGGTGAGGTGGTCGAGCGTCCGGCGTCGGTGATCAAGGAGTTGCTGGAGAACAGCCTCGACTCCGGGGCCCGGCGCATCGATGTGGATGTCGAGCAGGGCGGTGTCAAGCTGCTGCGTGTGCGCGATGACGGTGGCGGCATTCCTGCCGACGACCTGCCGTTGGCCCTGGCGCGCCACGCCACCAGCAAGATCCGCGATCTGGAAGACCTCGAGCGGGTCATGAGCCTGGGGTTCCGTGGCGAGGCGCTGGCCTCCATCAGTTCGGTGTCGCGCCTGACGCTCACCTCGCGTACCCGCGAAGCCGACCAGGCCTGGCAGGTCGAGACCGAAGGCCGGGACATGGCCTCTCGCGTCCAGCCCGCGGCCCATCCGGTGGGCACCTCGGTGGAAGTGCGCGACCTGTTCTTCAATACCCCGGCCCGGCGCAAGTTTCTCAAGGCCGAGAAGACCGAATTCGATCATTTGCAGGAAGTCATCAAGCGTCTGGCGCTGGCGCGTTTTGACGTGGCGTTCCATTTGCGCCACAACGGCAAGACCATCCTCAGCCTGCACGAGGCCCATGATGATGCGGCCCGTGCTCGACGCGTTGGCGCGGTGTGCGGTGCCGGGTTCCTGGAGCAGGCTCTGCCCATCGAAGTGGAGCGCAATGGCCTGCACCTGTGGGGCTGGGTCGGGCTGCCGACTTTTTCTCGCAGCCAGGCGGACTTGCAGTACTTTTACGTGAACGGGCGGGCGGTGCGCGACAAGCTGGTGGCCCACGCGGTGCGCCAGGCCTATCGCGACGTGTTGTTCAACGGTCGGCATCCAACGTTCGTGCTTTTTTTCGAAGTCGATCCCGCGGTGGTGGACGTCAACGTGCATCCCACCAAGCATGAAGTACGCTTCCGTGACGGGCGCATGGTGCACGATTTCCTTTACGGCACCTTGCACCGCGCCTTGGGTGATGTGCGCCCCGAAGATCAATTGGCGGCACCAGCGGCAGTTGCCGGCATGGTCCGGCCAACGGGGCTGGAGGCTGGCGAATTCGGGCCTCAGGGCGAAATGCGCCTGGCCGCCAACGCACTGCTGGAGCAACCCCAGCCCCAGCCGACCTACAACGCCGCCGGGACCGGCGCGGGCAGCGGTTACCAGTACCAATACACCCCGCGTGCGCAATCGAGCGTGCCCGCCGCCGAAGCTCAGGCGGCTTATCGCGAGTTCTTCAAGCCCCTGCCTGAGGCCGGTGCGGCGGCGTTGCCGGACGGCCAGGGTGATATTCCGCCACTGGGTTATGCCCTGGCGCAGCTCAAAGGCATCTATATCCTCGCGGAAAATGCCCAAGGCCTGGTTCTGGTAGACATGCATGCCGCCCACGAGAGGATCATGTACGAGCGGCTGAAGATCGCCATGGCCAGCGAAGGCCTTAGCGGGCAACCGCTATTGGTGCCTGAATCCCTGGCGGTCAGCCAGCGTGAGGCCGATTGCGCCGAGGAGCATGTGAGCTGGTTCCAGCGCCTGGGCTTTGAGCTGCAGCGCCTGGGCCCGGAAACCCTGGCGATCCGGCAGATCCCGGCGTTGTTGAAGCAGGCCGAGGCCAACCGACTGGTCAGCGACGTGCTGGCGGACTTGATGGAGTACGGCACCAGCGACCGGATCCAGGCGCACCTGAACGAACTGCTCGGCACCATGGCCTGCCACGGCGCAATCCGCGCCAACCGGCGTCTGGCCTTGCCGGAAATGAATGGCCTGCTGCGGGATATGGAAAACACCGAGCGCAGCGGCCAATGCAACCATGGCCGGCCGACCTGGACCCAACTGGGCCTGGACGACCTGGACAAACTGTTCCTGCGCGGTCGTTGATGAGCCAGTTACCACCTGCGATCTTTCTGATGGGGCCGACCGCAGCCGGCAAGACCGACCTGGCCATTGAGTTGACCAAAGTGCTGCCCTGCGAGCTGATCAGCGTCGATTCGGCCTTGGTCTACCGGGGCATGGACATCGGCACGGCCAAGCCGTCAAAAGAGCTGCTGGCCGAGTTCCCGCACCGACTGATCGACATCCTGGATCCGGCCGAAGCTTACTCGGCAGCGGATTTTCGTCGCGATGCCCTTCAGGCCATGGCCGACATCACCGCCAGAGGCAAGATTCCGCTGCTGGTGGGCGGCACGATGCTGTACTACAAGGCTCTGGTCGAGGGGCTGGCGGACATGCCGGCTGCCGATCCCAACGTGCGCGCGCAGATCGAAGAAGAGGCTGCACGCCTTGGCTGGCAAGCCCTGCATGAGCAACTGGCGATCATCGACCCGGAGTCGGCGGCCCGCATTCACCCCAACGACCCGCAACGGCTCAGCCGGGCGCTGGAGGTCTATCGGGTCAGCGGGCAGAGCATGACGGCCCTGCGACAGCGACAATCTGCGCAAAGTACTGAAGCAGCCGCTTCGGGAATGCAACAATTGCCCTATACTGTCGCCAATCTGGCCATCGCTCCGGCGAACCGGCAAGTGCTGCATCGGCGAATTGAACAAAGATTCACATTAATGTTGGAACAGGGATTCATAGACGAGGTCGTAGCCCTGCGTGAGCGAAGTGACCTGCATGCCGGGTTGCCGTCTATACGTGCGGTGGGTTATCGACAGGTCTGGGACTATCTGGACGGCAAGCTGACGTCAGCCGAGATGCAGGAGCGTGGAATCATTGCCACGCGCCAATTGGCGAAACGCCAGTTCACCTGGCTGCGGAGCTGGACTGACTTGCATTGGCTTGACAGTCTTGATTGCGACAATCTGCCGCGCGCCTTGAAATACCTTGGGACCATCTCCATATTGAGCTGAGTCCTTGCAATTGCCGTCTATCCTTGGGGGTGTGACGGCCCAAGCCATCTGATTCCGATTTTAATTATTGATCCTTAAAGGAGTGCGGCACATGTCAAAAGGGCATTCGCTACAAGACCCTTACTTGAACACTTTACGTAAAGAGAAAGTTGGGGTGTCCATCTATCTGGTCAACGGGATCAAACTGCAAGGCCATATCGAGTCTTTCGACCAGTTCGTCATCCTGTTGAAAAACACCGTCAGCCAGATGGTCTACAAGCACGCGATCTCGACAGTAGTGCCTGTGCGTGCGATTCGTCTGCCTAGCGCAACCGAATCCGAAGCCGGTGACGCTGAACCGGGTAACGCTTGATAGGAGTCTCCTTTGTTCTTTGAGCGCCACGGTGGGGGTGAGCGGGCCATTCTCGTTCACTTGGATGGACAAGACCCTGAGGCGCGCGAAGATCCGCAGGAGTTTCAGGAATTGGCACTTTCGGCCGGCGCCGAGACCGTCGCGTTTTTTAACGTGCCGCGTCATCGGCCAACCGCCAAATACCTGATAGGTAGCGGCAAGGTCGAGGAATTGCGCGACCTGGTCAAAACCGAGCAGGTCGACCTGGTGATTTTCAATCACATCCTCACGCCCAGTCAGGAGCGTAACCTCGAGCGTGTGTTCGAGTGTCGCGTGATCGACCGGACGGGGCTGATTCTCGATATCTTCGCCCAACGCGCCCGTACCCATGAAGGCAAGCTCCAGGTCGAACTGGCCCAGCTTGAGCACATGAGTACGCGACTGGTTCGTGGCTGGACCCACCTTGAGCGGCAGAAGGGTGGTATCGGTCTGCGTGGTCCGGGTGAGACCCAGCTGGAAACCGACCGGCGCCTGCTGCGGGTTCGCCTGCGCCAGATCAAGGGGCGTCTGGAAAAGGTCCGCAGCCAGCGCGAGCAATCCCGGCGTGGCCGCAAGCGTGCTGATATCCCGACGGTTTCATTGGTGGGTTACACCAACGCCGGCAAATCGACGCTGTTCAATAACGTGACCCAGTCCGATGTCTACGCCGCCGACCAGCTGTTCGCCACGCTCGATCCGACCCTGCGCCGGCTCGATCTGGACGACCTCGGGCCGATTGTGCTGGCCGACACCGTGGGCTTCATTCGGCACCTGCCACATAAGCTGGTCGAGGCTTTCCGGGCTACGCTCGAAGAGTCGAGCAACTCCGACCTGCTGCTGCACGTGATCGATGCCGCCGAGCCGGACCGGATGCTGCAGATCGAGCAGGTCATGGTGGTGCTGGGCGAGATCGGAGCCCAGGACTTGCCGATCCTCGAGGTATACAACAAACTCGATTTGCTCGAAGGCGTGGAGCCGCAGATCCAGCGCGATGCCGATGGCAAGCCGCAGCGGGTCTGGTTATCGGCCCGCGACGGCTCCGGCCTCGACCTGCTCAAGCAGGCCGTGGCGGAGCTGCTGGGCAACGACCTGTTTGTTGGCACGCTGAAGTTGCCGCAACGTTTCGCCCGGTTGCGGGCCCAGTTCTTTGAGCTCGGAGCGGTGCAGAAAGAAGAACACGACGAAGAAGGCGTCTGCCTGCTGGCGGTTCGCCTGCCTCGGACGGAGCTCAATCGACTGGTCAGTCGCGAAGGGCTGCAGCCGATGGAATTCATCGAGCAACACACTTTGCAATAAAAGCCTGAGAAAGCTGTGTCAGGCATTCTGTAGCATTGGTCGGCGCGCCGTGGGTGCGTCTTTGCTTTATCAGATGGAGAGCGCTATGGCTTGGAATGAGCCGGGTGGCAACTCGAATAATCAGGATCCCTGGGGTGGAAAACGTCGTAACAACGGCGACCGCAAGGGGCCGCCGGATCTCGACGAGGCCTTCCGAAAGCTGCAGGAAAGCCTGAACGGTTTGTTCGGTGGTGGTAAGAAACGCGGTGACGATGGTGGTGGCCGTTCGGGCAAGGGTGGCGGTTATGGCCTGCTCGGCATTGGTCTTGTCGTGCTCGCGGCTGTCTGGCTGTACAGCGCGGTATATGTCGTGGACGAGCAGGAGCAGGCCGTGGTGCTGCGCTTCGGCAAGTACTACGAGACTGTCGGTCCGGGTCTGAACATCTATTTCCCGCCGATCGACAAGAAGTTCATGGAAAACGTCACGCGTGAGCGTGCCTATACCAAGCAGGGCCAGATGCTCACCGAAGACGAGAACATCGTCGAAGTGCCGCTGACCGTGCAATACAAGATTTCCAATCTGCAAGACTTCGTGCTGAACGTCGACCAACCGGAAATCAGCCTGCAGCACGCCACTGAAAGTGCCTTGCGTCATGTGGTGGGCTCTACCGCCATGGATCAGGTGCTGACTGAAGGTCGTGAGTTGATGGCCAGCGAAATCAAGGAGCGCCTGCAAAGGTTCCTCGATACCTATCGCACCGGTATCACCGTTACCCAGGTCAACGTTCAGAGCGCAGCGGCACCGCGTGAAGTCCAGGAAGCCTTCGATGACGTGATCCGTGCCCGTGAAGACGAGCAGCGTTCGCGCAACCAGGCCGAGACCTACGCCAACGGCGTCGTGCCGGAAGCCCGTGGTCAGGCCCAGCGCATCATTGAAGATGCCAACGGTTACCGCGACGAAGTGGTCTCCCGCGCCAAGGGTGAGGCAGATCGCTTCACCAAACTGGTGAGCGAGTATCGCAAGGCGCCTGAAGTCACCCGTGAGCGTCTGTACCTGGACACCATGCAGGAAGTCTTCAGCAACACCAGCAAGGTCCTCGTGACCGGCAACAAGAACGGCCAGAGCAATCTGCTGTACTTGCCGCTGGACAAGATGGTCGAAGGCAGTCGTAAAACCGGCACGCCACCGTCCAGCACGGCAGCGGCCAGCAATGAAGCCAATGCCCGCGCGGCGGCGGAGCAGCAGCAACAGCAAGCACGTACCAGGGAGAGTCGCTGATGAGCAATAAATCGCTGATCGCCCTTATTGTCGGTGTCGTCGTGGCGATCGCTGCCTGGAACTGCTTCTACATCGTGGCTCAGACCGAGCGTGCGGTGTTGCTGCAATTCGGTCGCGTGGTCCAGGCGGATGTCCAGCCGGGCCTGCATGTGAAAGTCCCGTACGTCAACAAGGTGCGTAAGTTCGATGCCCGCCTGATGACACTGGATGCACCGACACAACGCTTCCTGACGCTGGAAAAGAAAGCCGTGATGGTGGACGCCTACGCCAAGTGGCGCGTGAAAGATGCCGAGCGCTTCTACACCGCGACTTCCGGTCTCAAGCAGATTGCCGACGAGCGTCTGTCCCGTCGTCTTGAGTCGGGCCTGCGTGACCAGTTCGGTAAGCGTACGCTGCATGAAGTCGTGTCTGGTGAGCGTGATGCGCTCATGGCCGACATCACTCGTTCACTGAACGCGATGGCGGAAAAAGAGCTGGGTATCGAAGTTGTCGATGTCCGGGTCAAGGCCATCGACCTGCCCAAGGAAGTGAACCGCAGTGTGTTCGAGCGGATGAGCACCGAGCGTGAGCGTGAAGCTCGCGAGCACCGCGCCAAGGGTAACGAGCTGGCTGAAGGCATCCGTGCCGACGCCGATCGTCAGCGCCGCGTATTGCTGGCCGAAGCCTACCGTGAATCGGAAGAGCTGCGCGGTGACGGTGATGCCCAGGCCGCTGCGATCTACGCCAAAGCCTATGGTCAGGATCAGGAGTTCTACGCGTTCTACCGTAGCCTGCGTGCCTACCGTGAAAGCTTTGCGGACAAATCCGACGTCCTGGTCCTTGACCCAAGCAGCGACTTCTTCCAGTACCTGGAAAAGTCCAAGCCTTGATGCGACGTTGACCTGAAGCACTCCGCCCGGCGGCTAAAGCGTCGGGCGGGGTGATCCTTTGGGAAAACGTGTGTATGATGCGGCAGCCGGGAAATTCCCGGCTTTTTTGCGTCTGCACGTTCGATTGCGGTTTTTGTTGCAGGCGTCGGGTTGAACGGCTCGACAGGTTTTTCGAGGAAAGTGCTTGGCGAGGCCGACTACAGGCCATTCGTCACGTTGCTCATGCGCGGGGTTTGCGCATGGGGCGGGCATTTTCTGCTTCACTCAAGGCTTGCCCGAGGGCTGGCCGCCCGGACCATAGGGGAATGGCGTAATGGCAACGGTAGACCGCTGGCTGCTGCCAGATGGCATCGAAGAAGTACTGCCACCGGAAGCTGCGCGTATTGAAGTAGCGCGTCGGCAGGTGTTGGATCTGTTCCAGAGCTGGGGTTACGAATTCGTCGTTACCCCGCATATCGAGTACCTGGAATCCCTGCTGACCGGCGCGGGCCAGGACCTGGATCTGCGCACTTTCAAGGTTATCGACCCGCAGTCGGGCCGGCAGATGGGCTTTCGTGCCGACATCACGCCGCAAGTGGCACGTATCGACGCCCACACCCTGCGTCGTGAAGGTCCGAGTCGTCTGTGCTACGCCGGCAGTGTGCTGCACGCCCAGCCGCGCGCCCTGTCGTCTTCGCGCAGTCCGATCCAGCTGGGTGCCGAGTTGTATGGCGACGCCAGCCCGAGCAGCGACGTGGAAGTCATCAGCCTGATGCTTGCCATGCTGCAACTGGCCGACGTACCAGATGTCCACATGGACCTGGGCCACGTCGGCATCTATCGTGGCCTGGCGCGTGCGGCCGGTTTGTCCGGCGAAGTGGAGCAGCAGTTGTTCGATGCCTTGCAGCGCAAGGCCATCGATGAAGTGATCAGTCTGACCGAAGGCCTGCCGGCCGATCTGTCCGGCATGTTGCGGGCGCTGGTGGATCTGTGCGGCGGTCGCGAAGTGCTGGCCGCTGCCCGCGAGCGGCTGGCCCATGCGCCGGCACCGGTGCTCGCGGCACTGGACGATTTGCTGGCGATTGCCGAGCGGCTGTCCGTGCGTTTCCCCGAGCTGCCGCTGTATTTCGACCTGGGTGAACTACGCGGTTATCACTACCACACCGGTGTGGTGTTCGCGGTGTTCGTGCCGGGGGTTGGCCAGTCCATCGCTCAGGGCGGTCGATACGATGATATTGGCGCCGACTTCGGTCGTGCCCGTCCGGCGACCGGCTTCTCTACCGATTTGAAAACCCTGGTGACCCTGGGGCGTGCTGAAGTCGAGCTACCGTCTGGCGGTATCTGGATGCCTGACAGTACGGATGCAGCACTCTGGCAGACGGTCTGCCAGTTGCGCAGTGAGGGTCAGCGTGTCGTCCAGGCCTTGCCTGGGCAGCCTTTGGCCGCCGCCCGTGAAGCGGACTGCGACCGGCAATTGATTCAGCAGAACGGGCTTTGGCAAGTATTGCCGCTGGCTTCTTGAGTTTTCCTGCCGGCTGCGGCCGGCACCAAGTTTGCGCGAATGAGGACAAGTGTTATGGGTAAGAATGTCGTAGTCCTGGGCACCCAGTGGGGTGATGAGGGCAAAGGCAAGATCGTTGATCTGCTGACCGAACATGCTGCCGCCGTAGTGCGCTACCAGGGTGGCCACAACGCAGGTCACACCTTGGTGATCGACGGTGAGAAAACCGTACTGCACCTGATTCCGTCGGGCGTGTTGCGCGAAGGCGTGCAGTGCCTGATCGGCAACGGGGTGGTGGTTGCCCCTGACGCCTTGTTGCGGGAAATCATCAAGCTGGAAGAGAAAGGCGTACCGGTGCGCGAGCGCCTGCGTATCAGCCCGTCCTGCCCGCTGATCCTGTCCTATCACGTTGCGCTGGACCAGGCCCGCGAAAAGGCCCGTGGCGAGCTGAAGATCGGCACCACCGGTCGCGGCATCGGCCCGGCCTACGAAGACAAGGTGGCCCGTCGTGGCCTGCGCATCGGTGACCTGTTTCACCGTGAGCGCTTCGCCGCCAAGCTGGGCGAGTTGCTGGACTACCACAACTTTGTCCTGGTCAATTACTACAAAGAGCCGGCCATCGACTTCCAGAAGACCCTGGACGAGTGCATGGAGTACGCCGAGCTGCTCAAACCGATGATGCTCGACGTCACTGCCGAGCTGCACGAGCTGCGTCGCGCGGGCAAGGACATCATGTTCGAAGGTGCCCAGGGGTCGCTGCTGGACATCGACCACGGTACCTATCCGTACGTCACCAGTTCCAACACCACTGCCGGCGGCATCGCCACCGGCTCGGGTTTTGGGCCGATGTACCTGGACTACATCCTCGGTATCACCAAGGCGTACACCACTCGCGTCGGTTCGGGTCCGTTCCCGACCGAGCTGTTCGATGATGTTGGTGCGTTCCTGGCCAAGCGTGGTCATGAGTTCGGCGCCACCACCGGCCGTGCACGTCGTTGCGGCTGGTTCGATGCCGTCATCCTGCGTCGCGCCATCGACGTCAACAGTATCTCGGGCCTGTGCCTGACCAAGCTGGACGTACTGGACGGCCTGGAAACCATCAACATCTGCGTGGGCTACAAGAATCAGGACGGCGCGGTCATCGACGCACCGACTGACGCTGACAGCTATATCGGTCTGGAGCCGGTATACGAGCAGATGCCAGGCTGGACTGAGTCGACCGTGGGTGCCAAGACCCTGGAAGAGCTGCCAGTGGCGGCTCGCAATTACATCAAGCGCGTCGAAGAGTTGGTCGGTGCACCGATCGACATTATTTCGACGGGGCCGGACCGCAACGAAACCATCGTTCTGCGTCACCCGTTTGCCTGATAAGTCGTTGATGTAAAACACAAAGGACCCTCGTTTGGGTCCTTTGTCGTTTCTGCCTGCCAGACGGCACGACACTTGCTATACACCATGAATAATAAGTGCTTCTTGTGAAGTGCCATCAAATTAATGGCGTTAGTAGAGGGATTCCCTGTGTCGGCCGTTCTCTCATTGTTACAAAGCCGCCTGTTGCGGCCTGTGTTCGTTACTCTTGGTGTCGCCCTTTTGGTGCAGGTGCTGGTCGCTGTCGCGCTGACGCGAAGCACGGTCACTGCGCTGGAGGCAGATCTGGAGGCGCGGCTCGGCGGCGACAGCCAGAAGTTGTCTGGCGAACTGGAGCAGGCCGGGCGTGAAGTGACGTCGAGCCTGGACAGCTTGTCTGCCAGCACTCGTCAGCGCCTCACCGCCGGTTTATCTACGCGGCTGAAGGATGAGCAGGCACAGTTGCGGGCGACGCTGGAAAAATCGCTCAAGGACTCTGCCAATGATATGGCGCAACTCCTGGCTTCGGTTGCGCCCCGCGCCATGTGGGACAGCGACGTGCCTGCGCTCTCCGAGTTTGCCCGTCGGGCCCAGCGCAATCCCAACGTACTCTTCGTCATTTATGACGACGCCACCGGCCAGCACCTGACTCGCTACCTGAATCGGGAGAACCCGATCAACAAGGCTTTGTTGGAGAAAGGCCAGGGCGACCGGGCGCTGGACAAGGTGTTGGACGCGGCGAAGAACGACCCTTCGGTGTATTACCTTGAGGCCTCGATCAACCCCAACGGCGTAGAGATCGGCAAGGTGTTGATGGGTGTTTCCACGGCCTCCGTTGAAGCTGACCTGAAGGCGTTGGACCAGCGCTTCTCGGCCTTGATCGCCAGTGGTGACCAGTTGGTGGGTGATAGCCTCAAGGGGGCGGCAGCCGACAGCGCCACGGCAATGCGCGGGCGCCTGGAGTCGGCTCAGTCCACCGCGACGCAAATGCAGGCCAACACCGCCACCACCGTGCAGGACGCTGCGGGCACTTTGCGCTGGCGGATCGGCCTGGGTCTAGCGCTGGTGGGGTTTGGCGTGCTGGTGCTGCTGGCGGTGGTGTTGGGGCGGCGAGTGGTCAATCGTTTGAAACTGTTGATTGCCGCGATGAACGATCTGGCGGCGGGTGAGGGCGACCTGACCAAGCGCGTGCAAATCAGCAGCAAGGACGAAATCGGCGAGATGGCCTCGGCGGTCAATCGTTTTGTGGATAAGTTGCAGCCCATCGTGCGAGAGGCGGGTGATGTGGCCCAGCGCACCGGTGTGGAAATCGGTGCAATGACCTTGCGTAACTCCGGTGCCGATGCGGCGGCCGGAATGCAGCGTGATGAAGTGGCCGAGAGCCTGCGAGCGTTGTCGCAAATGGCTGATGAGGCGCAATCGGAAAGTCAGGCGATGCAGGCTGCCTTGCAGCAGGTGGTGGAGATTCGCAAGGCTACCGACGAAAACACCCGAACCTCGGCCAAGGTCGGTGGTTTGATCGAAGCGCTGGCAGGGCAGGTCGATACGGGGGCAAAAGTCATCGAGCGGCTGGCGCAACAGAGCGAGCAGATCGAAGTGGTGCTCACGGTCATTCACGGCATTGCCGAGCAAACCAACCTGCTGGCTTTGAACGCGGCCATCGAAGCGGCGCGGGCCGGGGAAACCGGGCGTGGGTTCGCAGTGGTTGCCGACGAGGTGCGGGCGCTGGCAAGCAAGACCCAGAGTTCGACCGGCGACATCCAGGCGCATATCGTCGCGCTGCAGCAGGGCGCTCGCGAGGCGGTGGCTGCCATCGGCCAGGCCGGGCGTCAGGCCAGCGAGGGGTTGTTGGTATTGCGTGACAGCGCGCGCTTGCAGCAGTCGGTACAGACCTCTGTAGAGCAGGTGCATGCGGCCATCGGTCTGGCCACGCAAGCGGCGGCTCACCAGGCGCAAGGTGCGCAAGCGGTGCGTGGGCGGGTGGAAACCATTCACGCCCAGGCCGAGAAAGCGGCTCAGGCTGTGGTCGAGACCACGGCCAGTGGCAAGGTATTGGATAGTCTGGCTGCGCAATTGAAGGCGAGCCTGGGGCAGTTCCGGGCTTGATGGGCTGGCCTCATCGCGAGCGGCTCGCTCCCACATTGATCCACTGTGAACAGAGTATCTGTGAGCGCTGGAGATCCCGTTTGGGAGCGAGCCTGCTCGCGATAGCGGTTTCAGTGGCTCAGAGGCATCTTGTCGTGAGCGAATAAATCGCCAACCCCAGAAACGCAAAAACCCGCTTTCGCGGGTTTTTGTGAGTTCAAGGCCGTAACCTTGAAGCTTGAATTGGTGCCCAGAAGAAGACTCGAACTTCCACGACCTTGCGGTCACCAGCACCTGAAGCTGGCGTGTCTACCAATTTCACCATCTGGGCAGCATCTTCAGCGTTGCCGCTGTCGATGTGGCGCACTATACGGAGCGAGTTTTGATCTGTAAACCCCTGTTTTTGTTTTAGTAATTACCAGTCAGATTCCAGGGGCCGAAAATGCAAAAACCCGCTTTCGCGGGTTTTTGGGGAGCTGGCAGATCATTGATCTGTCGCTCGAAATTGGTGCCCAGAAGAAGACTCGAACTTCCACGACCTTTCGGTCACCAGCACCTGAAGCTGGCGTGTCTACCAATTTCACCATCTGGGCAGTATCGGCAACGCGTGTGCGTCGTCGATGGCGCGCACTATACGGAGCGTGTTTTTAACTGTAAACCCCTCACGAGAAAAAAACCGCTAAATTTCACGAGCGGTGCATTTCCGGGCTTCAAGAGGGGTCAAAAGGCTTCAGAAAAAGGCATTGGATGCTTGAAATTTCCCGTTTCATTACGCCTATGCCAAACTAACCCGCATATAGACAAGGTGAAAACTCTCTAATGGCCGATTGGCAGTCCCTCGATCCCGAGGCCGCTCGTGAAGCGGAAAAATACGAAAACCCTATTCCTAGCCGCGAACTGATCCTGGCGCATCTCGCCGATCGGGGTTCGCCTGCTAGCCGCGAGCAACTGGTCGAAGAGTTCGGTCTGACCACCGAAGACCAGCTCGAAGCCCTGCGCCGCCGTCTGCGCGCCATGGAGCGCGATGCGCAGTTGATCTACACCCGGCGCGGCACCTATGCGCCCGTGGACAAGCTTGACCTGATCCTGGGCCGCATCGCCGGTCACCGTGACGGTTTCGGCTTCCTGATCCCGGACGACGGCAGCGACGACCTGTTCATGAGCCCGGCGCAGATGCGTCTGGTGTTCGACGGTGACCGGGCTTTGGCCCGGGTTTCCGGCCTGGACCGCCGCGGCCGCCGTGAAGGCGTGATCGTCGAAGTGGTGTCCCGTGCCCACGAAAGCATCGTCGGTCGTTACTTTGAAGAAGGTGGCATCGGCTTTGTTGTCGCCGACAACCCGAAGATCCAGCAGGAAGTGCTGGTCACCCCGGGCCGCAATGCCAACGCCAAGGTCGGTCAGTTCGTCGAGGTGAAAATCACCCACTGGCCAACCCCGCGCTTCCAGCCCCAGGGCGATGTGGTGGAAGTGGTCGGCAACTACATGGCGCCGGGCATGGAAATCGATGTTGCCTTGCGCACCTACGACATTCCCCACGTCTGGCCCGAAGCGGTCCTGAAAGAAGCCGCCAAGCTCAAACCGGAAGTCGAAGAGAAAGACAAAGAGAAGCGCATCGACCTGCGCCACTTGCCGTTCGTCACCATCGATGGCGAAGACGCCCGGGACTTCGACGACGCGGTCTACTGCGAAGCCAAGCCTGGCAAGCTGCGCCTGTTCTCCGGCGGCTGGAAGTTGTACGTGGCGATTGCCGATGTTTCCAGCTACGTGAAACTCGGCTCGGCGTTGGACGCCGAAGCCCAGGTGCGCGGCAACTCGGTGTATTTCCCCGAGCGCGTCGTACCGATGCTGCCAGAGCAACTGTCCAACGGCCTTTGCTCGCTCAATCCTCACGTCGATCGCCTGGCCATGGTTTGCGAGATGACCATCTCCAAATCCGGCGAGATGACCGACTACTGCTTCTACGAGGCGGTGATCCATTCCCACGCCCGCCTGACCTACAACAAGGTCAGCGCGATGCTGGAAACCCCGAAACTTGCCGAATCGCGCAAGCTTCGTGGCGAATACACCGATGTCGTGCCGCATCTCAAAGAGCTGTACTCGCTCTACAAAGTGCTGCTGGCGGCCCGTCACGTGCGTGGCGCGATCGATTTCGAAACTCAGGAAACCCGGATCATCTTCGGCTCCGAGCGCAAGATCGCCGAGATTCGTCCGACGGTGCGCAACGATGCCCACAAGCTGATCGAGGAATGCATGCTGGCCGCCAACGTCGCCACTGCTGAGTTCCTGAAGAAGCACGAGATTCCTGCGCTGTACCGGGTCCACGATGGCCCGCCGCCGGAGCGCCTGGAAAAACTGCGGGCCTTCCTCGGTGAGCTCGGCCTGTCCTTGCACAAAGGCAAGGACGGTCCGTCGCCCAAGGATTACCAGGCCCTGCTGGCCGGTATCAAGGATCGCCCGGATTTCCACCTGATCCAGACCGTGATGCTGCGCTCGTTGAGCCAGGCGGTATACAGCGCCGATAACCAGGGTCACTTCGGCCTGAATTACGAAGCTTATACCCACTTTACGTCGCCGATCCGTCGTTACCCTGACTTGCTCACGCATCGGGCGATCCGCAGCGTGATCCACTCGAAGATGGACACCCCGCACGTCAAACGTGCCGGTGCGATGACCATTCCCAAGGCGCGCATCTACCCCTACGACGAGGCGGCCCTGGAGCAACTCGGCGAGCAATGCTCGATGAGCGAGCGCCGTGCCGATGAAGCGACTCGCGACGTAGTGAACTGGCTCAAGTGCGAGTTCATGAAGGATCGCGTGGGTGAGTCGTTCCCGGGCGTGATCACTGCCGTGACTGGTTTTGGCCTGTTCGTCGAACTGACCGACATCTACGTCGAAGGCCTGGTGCATGTCACCGCGCTGCCGGGCGATTACTACCACTTCGACCCCGTGCATCACCGCTTGGCGGGTGAGCGCACCGGTCGCAGCTTCCGTCTTGGCGATACGGTCGAAGTGCGGGTCATGCGCGTTGATCTCGACGAGCGCAAGATCGACTTCGAGATGGCGGAAAAAACCATCAGCGCGCCGATTGGCCGCAAGAAGCGCGGCACTGAAACCTCTGCGCCTGCGGCCAAGACCGCCGCCGAGCCTGCTGCGGCCAAGTCCGGGCGTCGCGGTCCGGCCAAGGAAAAGGCCGTCGAAGCCTATCGCCCGAGCGATGCGGCGGCAAAAAACGCCGAGCTGCGCAAAAGTCGTGAGATGAAACAGGCGTTGCTGGCCGAAGCCAAGAGCGGCGGTAAAGCGGCGTCTGGGGGAAAGACCGGACGGTCGGCGCCGGACAAGGCGACCGGCAAGCCGAGCAAACACCGTAAAGGCCCGCCGAAAGCGGGCTCGGCCCCAGCCAAGAGCGGCGGGGCGCGTAAACCCAAGGCCAAGTCATGAGTCAGTTGGAAAAAATCTACGGTGTGCATGCCGTGGAAGCATTGCTGCGTCACCATCCCAAGCGGGTCAAGCAGATCTGGCTGGCGGAAGGCCGCAGTGATCCGCGGGTCCAGACCCTGATCGAGCTGGCTGGCGAGAATCGCGTAGCGGTCGGCCAGGCCGAACGGCGGGAAATGGACGCCTGGGTCGAAGGTGTGCACCAGGGGGTGGTGGCTGAGGTCAGCCCGAGCCAGGTCTGGGGCGAGGCGATGCTCGACGAGTTGCTCGATCGCACCGAAGGCGCGCCATTGTTGCTGGTACTGGATGGCGTGACCGATCCTCACAACCTTGGCGCTTGCCTGCGTTCGGCCGATGCGGCGGGTGCATTGGCGGTGATCGTGCCTAAAGACAAGTCGGCGACGTTGACGCCGGTGGTGCGTAAAGTCGCCTGTGGCGCGGCGGAAGTGATCCCGTTGGTGGCCGTGACCAACCTGGCGCGTACCCTGGAGAAACTCCAGCAGCGTGGCCTGTGGGTGGTCGGCACGGCGGGCGAGGCCGAGGTCAGCATTTATGACCAGGACCTGACGGGCCCGACGATCCTGATCATGGGGGCCGAAGGCAAGGGCATGCGGCGCCTGACCCGCGAGCATTGCGATTACCTGGTCAAGCTGCCGATGGCCGGCAGTGTCAGCAGCCTCAACGTTTCGGTCGCGACCGGCGTGTGCCTGTTCGAGGCTCAGCGCCAGCGTAGCGTCAAGGTTGCTGCGGCCGCCAAGAAATCCTGATCCAGTTGTATTCCTGTGGGAGCGAGCCTGCTCGCGATAGCGGAGTGCCGTTCAACGCAAATGTTGAATGGAGCGCCCTCATCGCGAGCAGGCTCGCTCCCACAATGGTTTGTGTGGGTAAACATTGGGGTTGTTCAAATAATCACCAATCACCTTGCGCCGCCCTCGGCCCTTCTCTACAATTGCGCCCCTTGCTGTGATGGCAGGCACTTATGTGTCTAGCGTCCACAAGTCCATAAGTGTCATTCACTCCTTGTCTGACCGTTTTTGAGCGGCAGGCTACAACCCGTAAGGAGCATTCATGCGTCATTACGAAATCATCTTTTTGGTCCACCCGGATCAAAGCGAGCAAGTCGGCGGCATGGTTGAGCGTTACACCAAGCTGATCGAAGAAGACGGCGGCAAAATCCACCGTCTGGAAGATTGGGGCCGTCGTCAACTGGCCTATGCAATCAACAATGTTCACAAGGCTCACTACGTGATGCTGAACGTTGAATGCACCGGCAAGGCCCTGGCCGAGCTGGAAGACAACTTCCGCTACAACGATGCAGTGATCCGTAACCTGGTCATCCGTCGCGAAGAAGCCGTCACCGGCCAATCCGAGATGCTCAAGGCTGAAGAAAACCGCAGTGAGCGCCGTGAGCGTCGCGACCGTCCTGAGCACTCTGACAGCGCCGATGGCGATGACAGCGATAGCGACAGCGACAACAGCGATAACGCTGACGAGTAATCCACGGACCTTTTAAGGAGCCAATCACATGGCACGTTTCTTCCGTCGTCGTAAATTCTGCCGCTTCACCGCTGAAGACGTGAAAGAGATCGATTACAAAGATCTCAACACTCTGAAAGCCTACGTATCCGAGACCGGCAAAATCGTTCCAAGCCGTATCACCGGTACCAAAGCTCGTTATCAGCGTCAGCTGGCCACCGCTATCAAGCGCGCCCGCTTCCTGGCCCTGCTGGCCTACACCGACAGCCACGGCCGCTGAGACCGGGCAGTCGACACGTAGCAAAGGATTGAATGCATGCGCGCCTTAGCTGAGTTCATCATGCGCGGTCGTATGCAGGCCACTCTGGTAGTGGCTGGATGCGCGGCATTGCCGTTGTTGTATTGGTTGGGTGCTGCCGCGGTGAGTCTTGTACTCCTGCGGCGCGGATTGAAGGACGCCCTTGGCGTTCTTGCTCTGGGACTGCTGCCGGCTTTGCTCTGGTGGTTGTATTCCGCTGACCCGCGGGCACTGATGGTGCTGCTGGGGTCTTCGGCGCTGGCGTTGGTGTTGCGCGCAAGCGAATCCTGGAACCGCGTGCTGCTGGTCAGCATAGCGATGGGAGTGGTGTTTTCAGTGGTGCTCGGGGTGGCTTTCGCGCCCCAGATCGAGATGCTGTCGCAGGCTTTGATAAAAATCCTGCCCGAGGCCCTCGGTGATCTCTACCAGCAGATGTCGGTAGAGGAGCAAGCGCGTTTCGCGTCCCTGATCGCACCGGTCCTGACCGGCCTGATTGCGGCCTTGTTACAAATCGTCAGTGTGCTGAGCCTGATTATCGGGCGCTACTGGCAGGCGTTGTTGTACAACCCGGGTGGTTTTGGTCGCGAATTTCGCGCCATCCGTTTCCCGCTTGGGCTGGCGATGTTGCTGCTGGCGGGCATGCTTCTGGGGCCGAACTTCGGTCCGCAGATGGCCATGCTCACGCCGTTGTGCAGTGTACCGCTGGTATTTGCCGCTCTGGCCCTGATTCACGGGCTGGTGGCGCAAAAGCGACTGGCCAGGTTCTGGCTGGTGGGGTTGTACGTCACGTTGTTGCTGTTCATGCAGCTGATCTATCCGTTGCTGGTGGTCCTGGCCATCGTCGACAGCCTGATTGATTTTCGCGGTCGTATGGCGCCGAAAGACGCCGACAACGCGAACGGTGAAGGTTAAAAGTTAGAGGATTTTCACATGCAACTGATCCTTCTGGAAAAAGTCACCAACCTGGGCAACCTGGGTGACAAAGTAAACGTTAAGGCCGGTTACGGTCGTAACTACCTGCTGCCTTACGGCAAAGCCACCGCTGCGACCGCTGCCAACCTGGCCGCGTTCGAAGAGCGTCGCGCTGAGCTGGAAAAAGCCGCAGCAGACCGTAAGACCTCGGCTGAAAGCCGTGCTGCCCAACTGGCCGAGCTGGAAGTGACCATCACTGCCACCGCTGGCGACGAAGGCAAGCTGTTCGGTTCGATCGGTACTCACGACATCGCTGACGCACTGACCGCCTCTGGCGTTGAAGTGTCGAAGAGCGAAGTTCGTCTGCCGAACGGCACCATCCGCAACGTAGGCGAATTCGACGTAGCCGTGCACCTGCACGCCGAAGTTGAAGCCACCGTACGCGTTGTCGTGGTAGCAGCTTAAGCAATACCTGTCGGCTGGCACCCTCGGGTACTAGTCGGTAACATCGGGCACGATCCTGTTTACAGGTCGTGCCCTTTGTCTTTCTGCAATTGCTGATTTTCAAAACCCCCTGCGTTTCCAAAAGAATCAAGTGGCCATGAACGAAATCACCGCTCCCGAGCAATACGATCTGCAAACCGCAGCCCTGAAGGTGCCTCCGCACTCCATCGAGGCCGAACAGGCCGTGCTCGGTGGTCTGATGCTGGACAACAACGCCTGGGAACGCGTGCTCGATCAAGTATCCGACGGCGATTTCTACCGACATGACCACCGCCTGATTTTCCGTGCCATCGCAAGATTGGCCGATCAGAACATGCCGATCGACGTGGTGACCCTGGCCGAGCAATTGGACAAGGAAGGCCAGACGTCTCAGGTTGGCGGCCTCGGTTACCTGGGTGAGTTGGCAAAAAACACGCCGTCTGTCGCCAACATCAAGGCCTATGCCCAGATCGTGCGCGAACGGGCGACCTTGCGCCAATTGATCGGTATCAGCACCGAAATCGCGGACAGCGCCTTCAACCCGGAAGGCCGAACCGCTGCCGAGATCCTCGATGAAGCGGAACGGCAAATCTTCCAGATCGCCGAGGCCCGGCCAAAAACCGGTGGCCCAGTGAGCGTCAACGATCTGCTGACCAAGGCCATCGACCGCATCGACACCCTGTTCAACACCGACAACGCCATCACCGGCCTGTCCACCGGCTACACCGACCTCGATGAGAAGACCAGCGGCCTGCAGCCATCGGACCTGATCATCGTCGCCGGCCGTCCGTCCATGGGTAAAACCACCTTTGCGATGAACCTGGTGGAAAACGCCGTGCTGCGCAGCGACAAGGCCGTTCTGGTGTACTCCCTGGAGATGCCAGGTGAATCGCTGATTATGCGTATGCTCTCGTCCCTGGGGCGTATCGACCAGACCAAGGTCCGTTCCGGCCAACTGGAAGATGACGACTGGCCGCGCCTGACTTCGGCGGTCAACCTGCTCAACGACCGCAAGCTGTTCATCGACGATACTGCCGGTATCAGCCCTTCGGAAATGCGCGCCCGGACCCGTCGCCTGGTGCGTGAGCACGGTGATATCGCGTTGATCATGATCGACTACCTGCAGTTGATGCAGATTCCGGGCTCCAGTGGCGACAACCGGACCAACGAGATTTCCGAAATCTCCCGTTCCCTCAAGGCCCTGGCCAAGGAATTCAACTGCCCGGTGGTGGCGCTCTCTCAGTTGAACCGTTCCCTGGAACAGCGCCCCAACAAACGCCCGGTGAACTCCGACTTGCGTGAATCCGGAGCGATCGAGCAGGACGCCGACGTGATCATGTTCGTCTACCGTGACGAGGTGTACCACCCGGAGACGGAGCACAAGGGCATCGCTGAAATCATCATCGGCAAGCAGCGTAACGGCCCGATCGGCTTCATTCGCCTGGCCTTTATCGGTAAATACACCCGATTCGAGAACCTGGCGCCGGGTAGCTACAATTTTGATGATGATGAGTAACCTGTTTGGCTCCTGTGGGAGCGAGCCCCTTCTCCAGAAGGTTGCACTTCCCCTGTGGGAGCGAGCTTGCTCGCGATAGCGGTGTAACCGTCAGCACATGCATTGAATGTGCTGGCCCTTTCGCGAGCAAGCTCGCTCCCACATTTGATGTGCGGTGCGCCACCGATTTCCGACCATAGTCGTCGGAATTGGTCAAATTTTGTGCTATATTCCGCGCCCGCGATTTTTCATCTTTCATACCGGTCATCGACATGCAAGCAGCCAAGCCGTTATTTGACTATCCCAAGTACTGGGCCGAATGTTTCGGCCCAGCGCCGTTCCTGCCCATGAGCAGGGAGGAGATGGATCAGCTCGGCTGGGATTCGTGCGACATCATCATTGTGACCGGTGATGCCTACGTCGATCACCCGTCGTTCGGCATGGCGATCATCGGTCGGCTGCTGGAAGCCCAAGGCTTTCGCGTCGGGATCATTGCCCAGCCAAACTGGCAGTCCAAAGACGACTTCATGAAGCTCGGCGAGCCGAACCTGTTTTTTGGCGTCGCGGCCGGCAACATGGACTCGATGATCAACCGCTACACCGCCGACAAGAAAATCCGTTCCGACGACGCCTACACCCCGGGTGGCATGGCGGGCAAGCGGCCGGACCGTGCGAGCCTGGTCTACAGCCAGCGCTGCAAGGAAGCCTACAAGCATGTGCCGATCGTGCTCGGCGGTATCGAAGCGTCCCTGCGCCGCATCGCCCATTACGATTACTGGCAGGACCGGGTGCGCAACTCGATCCTGATCGACGCCTGCGCCGACATCCTGCTCTACGGCAACGCCGAGCGGGCGATTGTCGAAGTCGCCCAGCGCCTGTCCTATGGCCACAAGATTGAAGACATCACCGATGTTCGTGGCACCGCGTTCATCCGCCGCGACACCCCGCAAGGCTGGTACGAGGTCGATTCCACCCGCATCGACCGCCCGGGCAAGATCGACAAGATCATCAACCCGTATGTGAACACCCAGGACACCGCTGCCTGCGCCATCGAGCAAGAGAAAGGTCCGGTTGAAGACCCGAGCGAAGCCAAGGTCGTGCAGATCCTGGCGAGCCCGCGCATGACTCGCGACAAGACAGTGATTCGTCTGCCGTCAGTGGAAAAGGTTCGTGGCGATGCGGTGCTCTACGCTCACGCCAACCGCGTGCTGCACCTGGAAACCAACCCGGGCAACGCCCGTGCTCTGGTGCAGAAGCATGGTGAAGTCGATGTCTGGTTCAACCCACCACCCATTCCGATGACCACTGAGGAAATGGACTACGTGTTTGGCATGCCTTACGCGCGTGTTCCGCACCCAGCGTACGGCAAGGAAAAGATCCCGGCCTACGAGATGATCCGTTTCTCGGTGAACATCATGCGTGGCTGCTTTGGCGGCTGCACCTTCTGCTCGATCACCGAGCACGAAGGCCGGATCATCCAGAACCGCTCTGAAGAATCGATCATTCGCGAGATCGAAGAGATCCGCGACAAGGTCCCGGGCTTCACCGGCGTCATTTCCGACCTCGGCGGCCCGACCGCGAACATGTACCGCATTGCCTGCAAGAGCCCGGAAATCGAATCCGCGTGCCGCAAGCCATCCTGTGTGTTCCCTGGGATCTGCCCGAACCTCAATACCGACCATTCTTCGCTGATCCAGCTGTACCGCAGCGCCCGGGCATTGCCTGGGGTGAAGAAGATCCTGATTGCCTCCGGCCTGCGTTACGACCTGGCGGTCGAGTCGCCGGAATACGTCAAGGAACTGGTGACCCACCACGTGGGTGGTTACCTGAAGATCGCCCCGGAACATACCGAGGAAGGTCCGCTCAACCAGATGATGAAACCGGGCATCGGCAGCTATGACAAATTCAAGCGGATGTTCGAGAAGTACACCAAGGAAGCCGGCAAAGAGCAGTACCTGATTCCATACTTCATCGCCGCCCACCCGGGCACCACCGACGAAGACATGATGAACCTGGCGCTGTGGCTCAAGGGCAACGGTTTCCGCGCTGACCAGGTGCAGGCGTTCTACCCGTCGCCAATGGCGACCGCCACGGCCATGTACCATTCGGGCAAGAACCCGCTGCGCAAGGTCACCTACAAGAGCGACGCGGTGACCATCGTCAAGAGCGAGGAGCAGCGCCGCCTGCACAAGGCCTTCTTGCGGTATCACGACCCCAAGGGCTGGCCGATGCTGCGCGAAGCGCTGACCCGCATGGGCCGCGCCGACCTGATCGGGCCGGGCAAGAATCAATTGATTCCGTTGCACCAGCCAGCCACCGACAGCTACCAGAGCGCCCGTCGCAAGAACTCGACGCCGGCTGGCAGCCACAAGGTAGGCAAGGAAACCACCAAGATCCTGACCCAGCACACCGGTCTGCCACCGCGCGCCAGCGACGGCGGCAACCCGTGGGACAAGCGCGAGCAGGCCAAGGCCGCGGCATTCGCCCGCAACCAGCAGGCCGCCAAGGAGCGCAAGGACGCCGCCAAGGGCAAAGGGCCGAAACCGGCGCGCAAGCCAGTCGTACCGCGCTGATCGCCAAGCCACATTGCAAACGCCAGCTTAAAAGCTGGCGTTTTGCTTTCTAGCGGCTGTGCTACTCGTTTGCTATCGTGGCGACCGCCAATGCCAGTCAGTTCCGTGCAATAAAGCCAAACACCGCTCTTGTCAGTGTTGGCCCTGGGAGGGCCCGGCTTGCCCGCAATCACGGCCACACAGGCAATAAAGTTCTCACCCTCGGATTTTCAAGGACGATTCATATGAGTACCCCTTTACCGGGTATCGGCATGGACTACAGCCCCTCCCAGTTCATGGCCCGCCAACGCATCGAAAGCCAGATCAACCTGCCGCGCCTGTTCGCGGCCATCGACGCCGATCCCAGTATCGTCGGCGCTGGCGTGGTGTACATCGATGCCGAATTCAACGTGGTGACCCTGCGCGAGTTCAAGCCGATTTGCAGTATCAAGCCCAAGCGGATCATCTTGCGCGAGGCGCAGAAGTACATTGCGCCGGCTCAGTTTGCTGATCAGGTAAAGAACAACCCGCGTGAGTCTCGTTTAGTGGGAGAGGCTGTCAATACGACGTTATCCTGCGCTGGCGCCATTCTGGGCTGGATTGTGGTTTTCAGTGGCACGATCGCAGTTCCATTTACAGCGGGTGCAAGCCTGGTTGTCACAGCCGTGGGGGCAACCGCCGCCGCTGCCAGTACTGCGCAGTGCGTGGTTGGGAGCATGCGTACCTACAACGAACTCAACGATCCAGCAGCTAATGATGATATGGACAGTGAGGACTGGTATCGCTACGCAATGCCAGTGTTGGATGCCGCGTCATTGCTGGGAGCCGGGGCATCCACTTTAACAACGCTCAAACTCTTGCAAGCGAGGAAGGTCTCGACTGGCAGGAGTTGGTACGAGCTTTCCAAAGGTTTGACTCGTCAGCAAAGAAAGGCATTGACCAAAGAGTTGTTAACACTGAAGGACCCAAGCCTGACTAACAAACTATTAAAGCTTCGCCAGCGTTCGGGGACGCTTGCAAAGCGTTTCACGGCTACCCAGATCAATCACGCGACCGTGACCCAGATTCGCGACTCCCTGGGGGCAGCCATCGGCTTAACGGGCAGTAGCTTGTCTGGGAACCTGAAGACAATTGCCGTGGGGCTGTATGAGGAAGTTGAATAATGGACCGCAAGCATTCATTGAACGCTTTCCTCGCTCATTATTTTCCAACCTTCATCTGCGCTTTTTTTCTAGCCTGTTTCGCGGTTTCCGCTTCAATTTCATTAGTCTCTAGCACTTACTTTCGAGGCGATCCTGAACGGGCCAAGTATTCTTTTCTGGTTGCGCTGATCCTCTCTCTGCTCTTGGCGTTGAGCCATTTCGTCATGATCAGGGGGCGGTCATGGGGTGTTCGTGCCATCGTTGTGTTCTATCTGGCGTGTCTCTTCACGGTCCTCCCCACCTACGGCTACAAGCCGCATCCTTTTGCCTATGTGACGGGGTTGTTGTTCCCGTTGCTGGGGCTGCTATTGCTCAACAGTAAGCGCCATCGAGAGATGCGCCAGAAATTGTCGGAGTTGCGCGAGGAGCGTATGGCGATAAGGTCTGCCGTCCGTTTACAGAAGAAAAGGAAAGGACGCTAGATGGAAAACTATCCGACTTTCATCCATTTTATGAAGCGCTACTTTCCGACCTTCATCGCAACGATATTCGTGGCGAAAATATCGTGTTTACTGGCGCTCTTTGCTCTTCTCGACAGTTTTTTTGTGCGCGCTACGTTGTCGAGCCAAGCGAAAATTTCCGCTGTATGCATTGCTATTTGTACGTTGGTTCTGGTCCATAGCAACTTTATGGTCGTGCGCGGCAGAGCGGGTTGGGTCTGGGTGTTTGCCGGGCTTTTTGTGGTCTGTCTGTTGTGTGTCTTGCCGACTATTGGTTATCGCCCGAATCGATTCGTTTATGCGGCGGGTCTGTTTTTTCCATTGCTCGGGCTGCTACTGCTCAACAGCAAACGTCACCGCGAAATGCGCAGCAAGCTGGTAGAAGTCCGCCGCCAACGCGAACTCTTCATCCAGGCCGCCAAAGCCTCCCGCTCACGGCGTTGAGTCGATTCGCTACCGCCGCTGCCACATTTATGTGCTTAGCTTTGCACCCGAATGCGAGCATCGCGCGCTTTTAGTGCTCTACTGCCTTGAGTAGACGAAGAAAGTGTCCGGCTTGCCTGCATGGCATAAGTCTTGCGCCGCTTTCGATAACGCCCAGGCTCGCAGGAGGTACGTCGTGTCGATTCACGTCGCATTGCACCATGTCACGCATTACCGATACGACCGCGCTGTCGAGCTCGGTCCGCAGATCGTTCGCCTGCGCCCGGCGGCCCACAGCCGCACGCGGATTCTTTCTTATGCGCTGAAGGTCGCGCCTGACCAGCACTTCATCAACTGGCAGCAGGATCCCCAGGGCAATTACCTGGCACGGTTGGTGTTTCCCGAGAAAACCCGGGAGCTGCGCATTGAAGTCGATCTGCTGGCTGAAATGGCGGTGTTCAATCCGTTCGACTTTTTCCTGGAACCCTACGCGGAAAAAATCCCGTTCACCTATGCCGCCGATGAGCGCAAGGAGTTGGCGCCTTACCTTGAAACCCTGCCGTTGACGCCGAGATTCCAGGCCTATCTGGACGGCATCGACCGCACGCCGTTGCCGGCGGTGGATTTCCTGGTGGCGCTCAACCAGCGCCTGAGCGAAGACATCAACTACCTGATCCGTATGGAACCGGGCGTCCAGACCCCGGAGCACACCCTGGAGCATGCGTCCGGTTCCTGCCGCGACTCGGCCTGGTTGCTGGTGCAGTTGTTGCGCAACCTTGGCCTGGCCGCGCGGTTCGTTTCCGGTTACCTGATCCAGTTGACCGCCGACGTGAAAAGCCTCGACGGTCCGTCCGGTACCGAGGTGGATTTCACCGACTTGCATGCCTGGTGCGAGGTCTACCTGCCCGGTGCCGGCTGGATCGGCCTGGATGCGACGTCCGGGCTGTTCGCCGGTGAAGGGCATATCCCGTTGGCCTGTAGTCCCGATCCGTCCTCGGCGGCGCCCATCAGTGGCTTGGTGGAACCGTGCGAGTGCGAATTCAGCCACGAAATGTCCGTCGAGCGGATCTGGGAAGCGCCACGGGTCACCAAGCCCTACACCGAAGAGCAGTGGCTGGCGATTCAGGCGTTGGGCCGGAAAATTGATGCCGACCTGCTGGAAGGCGATGTGCGCCTGACCATGGGGGGCGAGCCGACCTTCGTCTCGATTGATGACCCGGACGGCGCCGAATGGAACACCGCCGCGCTGGGACCGGACAAACGTCGCCTCTCCGCCGAGCTGTTCCAGCGCATGCGCAAGCATTATGCGCCCCAGGGGCTTGTGCATTTTGGCCAGGGCAAGTGGTACCCCGGTGAGCAGTTGCCGCGCTGGTCGCTCAACTGCTATTGGCGGCGTGACGGAGTGCCGATCTGGCACAACAGCGCGTTGATCGCTGACGAGCAGCAGGACTACGGCGCCGACGGCGAAATGGCCGGGCGCTTTCTGACAAGCGTTGCCGAGCGTTTGAAAATTCCTGCGCGATTCGTGTTCCCAGCCTACGAGGACAATTTCTATTACCTCTGGCGCGAAGGTGCATTGCCATCGAACGTCACGGCCCAGGACCCCCGCCTGGAAGATGCTTTGGAGCGGGAACGGTTGCGCAAGGTCTTCAGTCAGGGCCTGGATAAAGTGATCGGGCAGGTCCTGCCGCTGGCGCGTACCGCCAAGGGCGATCAATGGCAAAGCGGTCGATGGTACCTGCGCGATAGTCACTGCCGGTTGGTTCCGGGGGATTCGCCCTTGGGCTACCGCCTGCCATTGGCTTCCCAGCCCTGGGTGACAGCGGCCGAATACCCTTTCATTCATCCCACCGACCCGAACCAGGACCTGCCGGCGCTGCCCGATGCTGAACGCCTGGCTCGTCATGGTGAGCCGGCAACCGAGCAGGATCGTGCCCCGCAGATTGACGAATCCGCCGACTGGCTGACCCGCACGGCGTTTTGTGCCGAGGCTCGCGAGGGGCGTTTGTACCTGTTCATGCCGCCCCTGGAGCGGGTCGAGGATTATCTGGAACTGGTCAGCGCCATCGAAGCGACAGCCGAGGAGCTGCATTGCCCAGTACTGTTGGAAGGCTACGAGCCACCGAGCGACCCGCGCCTGAGTAACTTTCGCATCACCCCCGATCCGGGTGTGATCGAGGTTAACGTGCAGCCGTCCGCGACCTGGGATGAACTGGTCGAGCGCACCGAGTTTCTTTACGAAGAGGCGCGACAGACCCGGCTGACCACCGAGAAATTCATGATCGACGGTCGGCACACCGGCACCGGTGGTGGCAACCATTTCGTACTGGGGGGCGCAACCCCGGCCGACTCTCCCTTTCTACGGCGCCCTGACCTGCTGCGCAGTCTCATCAGCTACTGGCATAACCACCCGTCGTTGTCCTACCTGTTTTCCGGCTTGTTCATCGGACCGACGTCCCAGGCGCCCCGGGTGGACGAAGCGCGCAACGATGCGTTGTATGAGCTGGAAATTGCCTTCGCACAAATGCCGCAACCTGGCGAAGAGTGCCCGCCCTGGCTGGTTGATCGGCTGTTGCGCAATCTGTTGATCGACGTGACCGGCAACACCCATCGTGCCGAATTTTGCATCGACAAGCTCTATTCGCCGGACGGCGCCACCGGGCGTCTCGGTCTATTGGAGCTGCGGGCTTTTGAAATGCCGCCCCACGCCCGTATGAGCCTGGCCCAGCAGCTATTGCTGCGGGCGCTGGTGGCGCGGTTCTGGCGTGAGCCCTACCTGCCTGCGAAGCTGGCGCGGTGGGGGACCGAACTGCATGACCGCTTCCTGTTGCCGCATTTTATCGAACAGGATTTTGCCGACGTCATCAATGAACTGAACGCCGCCGGTTACCCGCTGCGGGCCGAATGGTTCGCCGCGCACCTGGAGTTTCGTTTTCCCAAGGTGGGTGATTACGCGGTCAGCGGCATCGAACTGCAATTGCGCCAGGCCCTTGAACCCTGGCATGTACTGGGAGAAGAGGGGGCAGCGGGCGGCACCGTGCGGTATGTGGACTCTTCTCTTGAACGTTTGCAGGTCAAGCTTAGCGGCCTGGCGCCGCAACGGTATTTGCTGACCTGCAACGGTGTTCCGGTGCCGCTTCAAGCCACCGGCCGGGTCGGCGAATTTGTCGCCGGGGTGCGTTTTCGCGCTTGGCAACCGGCCAACTGCCTGCAGCCGACCATTGCGGTCCATGCGCCGTTGGTCTTCGATTTACTCGACACCTGGACGCAACGTTCGGTGGGGGGGTGCCAGTATCATGTGGCCCATCCGGGGGGACGTAATTACGACAGCCTGCCGGTGAATGCCAATGAGGCGGAGAGCCGGCGAATGGCGCGTTTTTTCCGTCTCGGACACACGCCTGGGAAACTTCCGATACCTCACCTGACAGTGGACGACGAGTTTCCCCTCACGCTCGATCTGCGACGTTTTTGAGAGCGCTCCCTAAGTCGTACACGACACCCGGATATTTCAACTATCCGGGTGTCATGCGCTTGCGCTAGTCTCACGTTTCATTGCTGTCTGCCGAGCTTTCCATGCCTGACCTGCTTGACCGTTACCCGCTGACGACGGGCACCTATCACGAATTGATGGACGACAGTGGCGCGGTGCGCGGGCACTGGCGCCGCCTGCTCGACCATTTGCAGCGCAGTACGCCGGCCCAACTGCTCCAGCGTCAGGCACTGTTGGCCCGGCAGATCCAGGAAAACGGTGTCACTTACAACGTCTATGCGGACCCGAAGGGCGCCGACCGGCCGTGGGAGCTGGACCTGCTGCCCCACGTGATCGATGCGCAGGAGTGGAAGCACCTGTCGGCGGGCATCGCCCAGCGTGCACGCTTGCTCAACGCAGTACTGGCCGACCTGTACGGGCCGCAACGGCTGATCAGTGAGGGGCTGCTGCCGGCGGAACTGGTGTTCGGGCACAACAATTTTCTCTGGCCGTGCCAGGGCATCACGCCGCCGGACGGCATTTTCCTGCACCTGTATGCCGTGGACCTGGCCCGTACGCCCGACGGTCGCTGGTGGGTCACGGCGGATCGAACCCAGGCGCCTTCGGGGGCCGGGTATGCGCTGGAAAATCGCATGATCGTCTCCCGCGCCTTTCCCGACTTGTATCGTGACCTGAAGGTCAAGCACCTGGCCGGTTTCTTCCGCACCTTGCAGCAGACCCTTGCGCGTCAGGCCCCCAGTGATGGCGAGTCGCCGCTGGTGGTGCTGTTGACGCCTGGACGGTTCAACGAAAGCTATTTCGAACACCTTTACCTGGCGCGCCAGCTGGGCTATCCGCTGGTGGAAGGGAGCGACCTGACTGTTCGCGACGCCACGGTGTACCTCAAGACCCTGAGCGGGCTACGACGGGTTCACGCCATCATGCGCCGGCTCGACGATGATTTCTGCGACCCGTTGGAGCTGCGCACCGATTCGGCCTTGGGTGTACCGGGATTGTTGGAGGCGGTGCGCCAGGGCCGGGTTCTGGTGGCCAATGCCTTGGGCAGCGGCGTGCTGGAATCACCGGGCTTGTTGGGCTTTTTGCCAAAGATCAGCCAGTTTCTGTTCGGTGAGGAACTGATACTGCCGTCCATCGCCACCTGGTGGTGCGGTGAGCCGCCGGTGCTGGCCCAGGCCTTGGAAAAACTGCCGCATTTGCTGATCAAACCGGCGTTTCCTTCCCAAAGTTTCAGCCCGGTATTGGGGCGCGACCTGAACGAACAACAGCGTGCACTTCTGGCCGCGCGCATGCAGGCGCGTCCCTACGCCTATGTCGCCCAGGAACTGGCGCAGCTGTCCCAGGCACCGGTCTGGCAGGCCGAAGACGGTCAGCTTCAGCCGCGGGCCATCGGCATGCGCGTGTATGCCGTTTCCGGGGAGGATGACTATCGGGTGCTGCCGGGCGGCCTGACCCGCGTGGCGGCCGAGGCCGACGCCGAAGTGGTGTCGATGCAGCGAGGTGGCGCCAGTAAGGACACTTGGGTCTTGGGAGAACAGCCACCCAGTGGCGAACAATGGAAGGCCCAGCGAACCGTGGGCGTCCACGATCTGGTTCGGCGTGATCCCTATCTGCCGTCCCGCGTCGTGGAAAATCTGTTCTGGTTCGGTCGCTACTGCGAGCGCTGTGACGACAGTGCGCGGCTGCTGCGGATCATGCTGGCGCGCTATGTCGATGGCGACGACCCGCAAGCGCTGCAGTCGGCGGTGTCCCTGGGGGAAAGCCTGATGCTGTTGCCGGAGGAGGGCGAGCTGCCCGAGCGACTGCTGGCGGCCTTGTTGGGGGACGATTGGTCGTTCAGCCTGCGTTCCAACCTGCAGCGATTGCAGTGGGCGGCCTCCCAGGTTCGCGGCAAGCTGTCCCGGGAGAACTGGCAGGCACTGGTGGAGCTGCAGCGCGAAGCCATGGAGCTAGAAACCGCGGAGCCGGATTTCGGTGAGTTGCTGGATTTTCTCAACCGTTTGGTGATGTCCCTGGCGGCGTTGTCCGGATTCGCGTTGGACGACATGACCCGCGACGAGGGCTGGCGTTTCCTGATGATCGGTCGTCGTCTGGAGCGCCTGCAATTTCTCAGCAGCAGCCTGGCGGCGTTCCTGCGAGGCGAGGCGGTGTTCGATCAGGCGGGGCTGGACTGGTTGCTGGAGCTGGGCAACAGCAGCATCACCTATCGTTCGCGTTACCTGGCGGTGGCCCAGTTGATTCCGGTGCTCGACCTGCTGTTGCTGGACGAACAAAACCCTCACGCGGTGCTCTTCCAGTTGAAACTGGTGGCCCGTACCCTCAAGCGCTTGAACGATGACTTCGGCGCGCCCAGGGAAACCGCCTTGCCAGAGCTGGTCGCTCGCCTTTCATGCTTTGACCTGCGTTGCCTGGAGAGTCCGCTGTTCGGCGAGGCCAGCCTGCGCGCAGCCCTCGATGGCTTGGCTGATCTGTTGCAGGAAGTGGCCGACGTCAGTGGCCAGGTGTCCGATCGCCTGGCCTTGCGTCATTTCGCTCACGTCGATGACGTCAGCCAGCGCACGGTGTCCGTCTGATGAGCGCTCGTTACCAGATTTTCCACGACACCCACTACCATTACGACAGCCCGGTATCCCTGGCCCAGCAACTTGCACATCTGTGGCCGCGCCCTTGTGAGTGGCAGCGTTGCACCGAGCAGCAGTTGTTGATCAGCCCGGAGCCGACGACCCGCCGCGACGAGCTGGATGTGTTCGGCAACCCACTGACCCGCCTGGCGTTCGAACGGCCCCATGACGAGTTGCTGGTCAACGCGCGTCTGAGCGTGGAAGTGTTGGCGCGTCCTGTGCTGGACTTCAGTTTGTCCCCTGCCTGGGAGTCAACCTGCCATGCGTTGACCTACAGCGGCCGGCCACTGGCGGCTCCATTGCTGGATGCGTGCCGCTATCGTTTCGAGTCACCCTATGTGCACCTCAAGCGCAGCTTCGTCGAGTTTTCCGAAAGCTGTTTCGCGCCGGGGCGCCCATTGATGCTCGGCGTGCGGGCGCTGATGGAAAAGATATTCGAAGAGTTCACCTTCGATGCCGAAGCCACCCAGGTGGCAACGCCGCTGGTGGAGGTGCTGGAGCGGCGGCGGGGCGTTTGTCAGGACTTTGCTCACCTGATGCTGGCCTGCGTGCGCTCCCGCGGGTTGGCGGCGCGTTACGTCAGCGGCTACCTGTTGACTCAACCACCGCCGGGTCAGCCACGGTTGATCGGTGCCGATGCCTCGCACGCCTGGATCTCGGTGTTTTGCCCAGTGCTGGGCTGGGTGGACTTCGACCCGACCAACAACGTTCAGCCGGCGCTGGAGCACATCACATTGGCCTGGGGCCGGGATTTTTCCGATGTGTCGCCGTTGCGGGGAGTCATTCTGGGCGGCGGTGATCATGACCCCGAAGTGCGGGTGACGGTGATGCCGCTTGAATCGTAAACTGATCCCAGTGTGGGAACGGACTGGACTGTGAGGGCCGGCAGCGAGGCTGCCGACCCTGGACACAGAACCGGGGGGCCGGATCAGATCATCGGGCCCTGAGGGTATCAGGCGTCGGGCGTCTGATCTTTCGGTGCATCAACATCTACGTCTGCTGCCACGTCGCCTTCGGTATCCGGGGTCAGTGCTGCTGCTTCTTCTTCAGCGGTAGCTTTCTTGCGCTGAAGCTTTTCCTCTTTCTTCTGCTCCTTGGCCAAGTCTCTCTGACGTTTGGCGAAGGAATAATTGGGTTTGGCCATGGGCGATCCTCTGGGGTCGAAGGTGAGGTTGAGCGGCGCGTATTCTGCCCTGTATCGGGGTCGAGCCGTTAGCTGGGTTTTTGTTCGGCCCACTTTGGCTGCACCGACGGTTGCCATTCGTCCAGCGCATCGAGCAGGTGGTGGGGTGATTCGCTCACTTGCAGCATGTCACGGTGGGGCCCACGGACGAAGCCTTCGCCGACGATATGATCAAGAAAACCGGTGAGTTTGCTGTAGAAACCGTTCACTTCCAGCAGCCCCAGCGGTTTGCTGTGATAGCCGAGCTGGCCCCAGGTCCAGACTTCGAACAACTCCTCCAGCGTGCCAAGGCCGCCGGGCAGGGCGATGAAGGCATCGCTGAGCTGAGCCATGCGTGCCTTGCGGGCGTGCATGCCGTCCACCACTTCCAGGCGGGTCAGGCCGCTGTGGCCGATTTCCTTGTCTTTGAGGCTCTGCGGGATGATACCGATCACTTCGCCGCCGGCCGCCAGGGCCGCATCGGCGACGATGCCCATCAAGCCGACCGCGCCGCCGCCATAGACCAGGGTCAGTTTTCGTTCTGCCAACGCACGCCCCAAGGCCTGCGCCGCTTCACGATAGGCTGGGTGGCTACCGGTGCTGGCGCCGCAAAATACACAAACAGACGCTAAAGACATGCCTTACTCCGTGGTCAGTAACTGGACCAGAGTAAAGCCTGGCTTTGGCTGCGCAAAGCAATTAAACCTCGCGCCGGGGTTTTTCGTAGGTGCCACTGGCACCGCAGGCGTAGGCGGCAAGCAAGCTGCACAGCAGGCCGTTGAGGTTCATGATGCGGTACTCCAGAGAGGTGATGGAGCTGATCATATGGCCGCCTCATACCTTTGGCTGGTTGATTATGCTCATCAGGCTGATAGCCTTAAGTTGTATACAATCTTTGACTCAGGTCATAGGAACTTGTCTGAAATTCAGGCAGTCTTCCCCATTGACGGAATTTTTCTAACCATGCCTTGGAGATTCACCATGTTTGCCAAACTTGCTGCAGTATCCCTGTTGACGCTGGCCAGCAGCCAGCTGATGGCAGCCGAGTGCAAGACCACCATCGACTCGACCGACCAGATGTCCTTCAGCACCAAGGCCATCGAGATCGACAAGAGCTGCAAGACCTTCACCGTTGAACTGACTCACTCAGGCAGCTTGCCGAAGAACGTCATGGGCCATAACTGGGTACTGAGCAAAGAGGCTGACATGCAGCCGATTGCTACCGATGGCCTGGCAGCCGGCATCGACAAGAACTACCTGAAAGAAGGCGATGCGCGCATCATCGCTCACACCAAGCTCATTGGGGCCAAGGAGAAGGACTCGGTGACTTTCGATGTATCGAAACTGAGCGCCGATGAGAAATACGGCTTCTTCTGCTCGTTCCCGGGCCACATCTCGATGATGAAAGGCACGGTTACCCTGAAGTAATCACATCAGGCATAAAAAAAGCGCCCGTTTCAGGGCGCTTTTTTGTGCCTCGCCAATAACCGCACATCCTGTGGGAGCGAGCCTGCTCGCGATGACGGCAGCACATTCAACATCAATGCAAACTGACCCACCGCTATCGCGAGCAGGCTCGCTCCCACAGGGATTGCCGGTCACGGCGCGTACGGCATCACCCGCTTGTGCTCGGTCTTGCGATAGGTCTCGCAAATGATTCGAGCGGCTTCTTCGCGCACCGGCAGCCCATGCAGGAACGCATCGATCTCGCCATAGGTCACGCCGTGGGCGGCTTCGTCGGGCTTGCCGGGCGACAGGTCCTCAAGGTCGGCGGTGGGGACTTTTTCCACCAGCGATTCCGGCGCGCCGAAGTCTCGGGCAATAGCCCGGACCTGGTTTTTCACCAGGCCGCTCAACGGCGCCAGGTCACAGGCGCCGTCACCGAACTTGGTGAAGAAACCCATCACCTTCCTCCCCCCCAAATAGTGCCCAATCCGCCGTGTCTGCTAAGCAATTAACTGATTTTTCCGATGTGCAGATTCTGCATCTGCCCAAAATGGCAGCTCGTCGATTTTCATCACTCCCAACTCCCGCCCAAATTCGGTCGCGGGGGCGTAGCTTGGATAGGGCATAATGTCCTAGTTCGCAAGATGCCCGCGACCCTCCGGGCAGTTCTGACCGATGTTCGATGAACCGCAATGGCTAGCAGTAGTCCGATAGTTCATCGCTCGGCGTGGAGCTTCCGATGATGCTTCCCTTGATCGCGGATGTCAGGACAACGCTGCATCTTGCCGATCTCGATCTAGACATTTCTGGAGGAACCATGGTGCAACGTTTGAGAGTGGTAATGGCCCAGCTGAACATCCGCGTTGGGGATGTGTACGGCAACGTCGAGAAGGTCATTGAAGCAGCCCGTAAGGCCCGCGACGACCTCAACGCCCAGGTCATCGTTTTCCCTGAGCTAACCCTTTGTGGTTATCCTCCAGAGGATTTGCTCCTTCGCTCCAGCATGCAGAGCCGTATCGAGAAGGCGCTACAGCAAGTTAAGGATGCAGTTAAAGGCATCGTTACAGTAATCGGCTTCCCATGGGTCGAGGATGGAGCACGCTATAACAGCTGCGCTGTAATCTCGGACGGCGAAGAGCTCGCCCGCTACAACAAGCAGCGTCTGCCGAACTATCGTGTGTTCGACGAGAAGCGATACTTTGAGTCAGGCAGCGGCCCTTGTGTGGTCGAACTTTTCGGCGTACCGGTCGGTATCACCATCTGTGAGGACATTTGGTTCTCCGAGCCTCTTAAGCAGGCATGTGATGCCGGTGCTCAAATTATGCTCACCCTCAACGCGTCTCCGTTCCATCGTGGGAAGCAGGCTGAACGCGAAGAACTCTTAGCCAAACGCGCCAGTGAATGCTCAATCCCGATGATCTACGTCAACCAGGTAGGTGGTCAGGACGAGCTCGTCTTTGACGGCAATAGCTTTGTGGTGAATGGCGACGGAAAGGTCACTCAACGCGCCCCTGCTTTCGAAGAGGGACTCTTCGTAACGGAGTTTGAGATCAAGGAGGGTGCCTTGGTGCCGGTTCCAGCTCAGACCACCGAACTTCTGAGCCTGGAGGCCAGCGTTTACAAGGCACTGGTAGCCGGAGTTAAGGACTACGTGCAGCGTAATGGTTTCAAAGGGGTTGTGCTGGGCCTTTCGGGTGGTATCGACTCGGCGCTGGTGCTTGCTGTTGCTGTTGATGCGCTGGGCGCAGAAAACGTCGAAGCCGTGATGATGCCTTACCACTACACGGCCCAGATGAGCCAGGACGATGCGAAAAAAGAAGCCGACATTCTAGGCGTGAAGTACAGCGTACTGCCCATCGCATCCATGGTAGAAGCATTTCTATCAACGCTTGCGCCAATGTTCGAAGGTCTGGGAAAGGACACCACCGAGGAAAACCTCCAGGCGCGGTGTCGCGGCACGATGCTGATGGCGATCTCCAACAAGAAGCGGTATCTCGTTCTGACCACCGGTAATAAGAGTGAGATGGCTGTGGGGTATGCGACCTTGTACGGAGACATGGCTGGTGGCTACGACGTCCTGAAGGATGTGCCGAAGACTCTGGTATTCCGCCTCTGTGAATACCGCAACACCCTGGGCTACGTCATTCCGCAACGCGTCATTGATCGTCCACCGTCTGCTGAGCTTGCTCCTGATCAGAAGGACGAAGATTCCCTGCCTCCATACCCAGTCCTTGATGAAATCCTTTGCCTGTACATCGAGCAGGATTTGTCTGCCGATGCGATCACCGAGAAGGGCTTCGACAAGGAGGTGGTGAGGAAGGTAATTCGTTTGGTCGACCTGAACGAGTACAAGCGGCGCCAGGCTGCAGTTGGCCCACGTGTGACCGAGCGTGGCTTTGGCCGTGACCGCCGATATCCAATTACTTCTGGCTGGAGCATTGGAGATTAATAGCTTCGGCAGATGATTGAATATGCTAGGGGCGCCGTTGCGCCCCTTTTTCTTTGCCTGGTGCGGTTTCGCTAAAGTTTGAAAAACTTTTCTTCATTCGTCAGTTCTAGGATAGTGTTTTCTTTAATAAACTTTTTGTCAAAGCTACCCAGTTTGTCATTCAATATGGCTACCACAGTCTGAATTTTTTTCTCGTTTGCGAAGTTGAATAGCTTGATTAGCTTGTCTTCATCGACGACTTCTAGATAGTCTTGGACGGTAAATGCTGGAAGCTTTGATTTAAACTTATTTAAGAAATAGACATAGGACATGTCGAATGCCATAGCTGCAGCCCGAGGAACGCCGTCGCCAGTATTGCGTTCTTCGTTGACGATTGTAAAATCTGCCTTGCCATTCTGCCCAGGGGAAACTAGAAGTTCGTTATGGTGGGTGATGAACAATCTCTTGGTAATGTCGGCATATGCCTCATTGAAAACATCAAGCTTCGAGTTTAGGTCTGAGTAGTGGACTGCAATACTACGCTTCACGTCTTCGGATGTAGTTTCCAAATCCGCAATCCTGTTGCGAGAGTCCTCTACCTCGCTTATGACGTAAGCAAGCCTGCCTCGAGCTTCTCGCAAGTCTTGCATCTGCTTTTCAACCAGCATCAAACCACTGAAGTGACTATCTCTGGAAAGATCTTTAACCTTGCTTTTTTCCTCAGTCAGCAGTCGTCCTAAGCTCAATCTTAAGCTATCGAGCTCATCTGCCGTCTCGATGGACATTTCTTCGACATAAGCAGCCTTGCGGCTCATAATCGAGTTATGAAATTCGATTGTTTCTTCCAAGGTTTTGCTTAGGTCTGGGACTAATGATTTAGCTTCATTGTAAAGGGAGGTGATCTCATCTACGTTGACCTCTACTAGACTGTTCTTGTAGCGATCAATTGTTTTTTTATTGTAGTAAAGCTTTGTTTCCAAGTTAACAATGCGTGATGTTAAAATGGCTACGCTTCTTCGAGATTCACGGAGTTGTGAGATCGCATAGCTTTGAGATTCAAAGATGTCATATTCATCCTCTTTTACTTGAAGGTCAGATATTTTCGAGTCGATCTCATAAAGATGTTCCTGGCGGCCTTCCAAAGAAATACCCCCAAGCAATGTCCTGATTCGAGTGTCTTCTAGGAGTATTTGGTGCTCAATTAGATTAATCTGGCGAACGGAATCAATAAACTCAAAGTCAAAAAGGTACGCGTAGATCAGATCGTAATCATTGTCGCTTGTATATGTGTGCAGGTATTTAAGAGTGTTGTTGCTCGTGGCTCTATTGGTTCTGAAGAACTTGCTTCTTATTGAGTTAAACTTTGGATGCTCTCTAGTGTATCCAAACAGGCGTGGCAGTTCGCGAGTGAAAGCTGCGCGGCTTTTATATGTGACACCATCGATGGTGCTGATGGCTGTGATGCTCTCGCGTCGGGCGCCTGTTTTTATTGAGAGCACTCGAGTGATGGTATGAGTAATAGATACAATCTTTACTATTAGCTCAAATTTTACATCGCCTTTAGTCAGGAAGCCTTTAACTCCTTCGTTTACCTTATCGTTGTCCGGGTCTTTCCACAGTGGTTCGGAGTTCCCGCCCAAACAAAATGCCAAGGCTCGAAGCGATGTACTTTTGCCAATCTGATTACCAGTTTCGCCCAGGTTGGTAATTATGTTCAGTCCTTCTTTGAAGTTGATGGTGCGTATCTCTTTGCTTCCATCAAAGACAGATAGCTTAATTAGTTGCATAAAGAAATATCACCTTGCTTCGTGAGCTCTACACATCCAGTGATGTAAAGCCAATCGAGCGCATACAGAATGTAAGCAAAAGAAACGCGATCAAATTTTTCTTGATATTTTTCAAGAAGTGCCAGTGGGCTCATGGCGCCAAGATCACTAGAGTTTAAGACTATTAGTATCCGCCCACCAATGATGTAGAGGCTTTTAAGCGGGGAGCTGGTATTTTGAATGATCATTTAGGCGGCTCCAATATCTTGCAGTGAATGAAGCCATAGCAAACTATAAGCTGTCTGGCCCAATCAACTAGCTCAGATGGGGCGCCATGGAAACCGGTCTTGATGTCAACGATAAGTTCGGAGACTTTCAGTATGAGTTCATCCGAGCCTATCCGAGTAATATTGAGTTTTTGCTCAGGCGTAACTGGGCGCTCAGTCTGGTTCAAGAATAATTCGCGCCTTGCAGATTTGTACTTCTGGTTAATGGCGAAAAGGAATCTTTTTTGTGCGCCAGGTTCCTCGTCATCGATAGTCGAAATAAGATTTTCAATGAGCTCCATGTAGCCCACATTATCAACGATGACTTCTGAATACACCGAGACCCTATTGTACTCGATTTTTTCATCGACCCCAGGGTAGTCCAGTTCCACGTCTGGGATCTCATCATACGGAGTGTGAGTTGACACAATTTTAATCAGTAGTGGATTGAGCAAAGATGAGATTGCAGCAGTGGTTGCTGCAATCGTGACAGGCCCGCTTCCGTTGTTAACTACTGCTATGCCACCGTGTGTTGCCTCAGCTTCAAGCTTAGGTGGGAAGAAGCTCATGGCTTATGTACAGTGACGCTACCGCTACCCGTGGAGGTGACCGCAGTGCCCCCGTTATCCGCCTTCGTAATGATTGAAGGCTTTCTGCTACACGCTTGCAAAATTATTAATAATACAAAACAGAAGACACCGCTTCCAATGGAATACAGAAACAGCTTATAGATTGATTCGCTTGGCAAGCTTTTGAGCAAGTCTGACTTGAACCAACCGGCGTACAGTGCGTAAAGCATCGCAGCTCCCAGAGCTGCGAAGGTTCCACCTGCGCCTACGACAATCTTCAAGAAGCTGAACATTCCTTTCTCCATGGTAGTTGTTCACCCGGCACCGAGTGCCATCAGTGTGATGTTACAGATTTCACGTATTGCTCCACAAGGGCGCTCTGCCTGCACAGCAGCTTTGTGTGTAGTAACTGCAGCCAAGAGGCCCAAGGTTTGCCAGATCCTCTGTAGGAGGCTGAGTACCCCGGTGTGGATGACCTCCCGCAGGGTTGAGTCCGAGGCTCTGCACGGACAAGGTTTCTCGTGCCGATGTCTCTCGATAGCTGCGCCTAGGCTACTGTCTCCGGGTCGAGATAGGATTCGCCAAAACGCTCTGCCTAAATTCTGGTGTGCCTAGGTCATGCGAGGGGGACGAGATCACTCGAGGCCGAGCAAAAGCGTTCATCGCGGCTATACTGCAATCGATGAATCCATGTCGCACGGCAACGTAGTGACTTCAACCCATGTTCTATTGAGGGATTTAGTATGCGTGAGCGTCTTGTCAATAAAATGATTGCTCATCTAAAGTGCGAAATAGACTATTTGCAAGCTGAAGCTTTGTCTGCAAGTTCAGCTCGTGATGAAGCACGATGCCGTAAGGCTCTCCGGTTACAAACGAATGCCATTGAGTATCTGTTAAAAGCAGTTGACGCTAAGCGCAGGATTTTAATGTAACGTTGAGTTAGTCAGTAGATAGCAGTTGGCGACCTGCTTTACTCAGGTGTAGAATATTATTGGCTACAAAGAAGTTTAGGATTACCCCTGATATGAGCTTCCAGTTTTCGTATGCATCTCCACGGAAGTAGCCTGCGTTGTGCATTTGCCATTCGGCATGGATGCGAGCGCCTGAAATGAAGTTTGTTGATTTAGCCATTGAGAGGCTGATATTGCCGAAGTCGACGCTAGGGTTTTGATGCAGCAGGCCTTTCGTTAATGCGATGATGAGACCGGCATCAGTTTCGGCCTGCTCATTGGTAAGTGAAGCAAAGTATTTTGAAAGCAAACTACTCAGGAATTGTAATGATGATTCGTTGAGTGCGGAACCAAGGGAGAGAAAATCCACGTATACGACACCGCCCGGTTCCATTGTTGGGAACAGCGATTTATAAATCAGCAGTTGAGATTTGGAAGGTTGACGTGTGGCGTATTTTTCGTTGCACTCGAGTTGGGACTCTTTCAGGGCGAATGAAACTTTTTCTTCACTCAAAATGCCTAGGGCGATAATCATATCGCATAGGTTAAATGTAACTCTTTTAGCAACATCTTCGATAAGCCCCATCTCGATTTTCAGAAATCCTCTGAGGCCTGCGAGGTCGTCTGAGCATACAGTGGCTGAATTAAATTCGGTGATGGTGAGATATGCGTCGAACATCTCAAGAGCCTCAAGCATGCTCAATTGAGCAGTGTTTTCAGAGGTGGCACAAGATTTTAGCCAATCTTTGATCGCCTCGGGGTGAAGTGTGGAGAAGCCGCGCATTTGAATCTGGCCCAAAGTCACCATGGCGCTGTTACCTATAGTTTCAATAAAGCCTCCAGTATAGGTTCCAGATTGTCTTGCGCCAGGAGCTTAGGTTAGTCTTCGCAAGGCAGCCTCACTCCTAATGTCCTGTTTTGGGGTCATTAAGTACCATAAACTGCTTTAATGTACCTTTTCGGGATCATTGCATAAAAAACTTCGTTTTTGACTCTCAGCATCGTGGGGTTGTTGTGAGACGAATACTGGCTGGGCAGGTTTTTCCCATAGGTTCCTATTCATCGCGCTGCTGGCGCAGCTCAGAAAGCGTTGCTTGCACCATTTTTTTGCCTTAATCCGTGTGCACCAACTTTTTCCGGTTACATCCTGCAATCAGCTCATTGGGAAATAATAGCAAAAAGCCAGTTAGCGCCTACGCTCAGCAATTCCTCTCTGAGATGAGCGCACCATGACGAAGATTGAGGTAGGGCCGGTAGTCGCTGACGATTTCGAGACATGGCTGAATTCGCGCCCCAAGTGGATTCAGACAGCAGCTCGAATGATCATCGACCTGAAGCGGCAGCTGAACCAGGATGAAGTTAAATCGCTAGCTAGGCTTTGCAAGCTCGAAGCCAAGGATGAAGCCGATCCAGGATTCCTGACGGTAACCCCTGGCGCTTTATCTCAGGTAGCCAATAGGCCTTTGCTTCGGATCGAGGATATCTTGGATGTGCATGGGCTGAACGCTATCAAGGCTGGTGCAAATCTCCCATTCGGCAAGAGCAATCTCTCGGTGATCTACGGGCAGAATGGAACCGGCAAGAGCGGTTTTGCACGGCTGCTAAAGGAAATTTGCGGATCACGATCCAAGGACGATATACGCGGTAATGTCTTTGATCCAACGCCTACGCCCTGCCGTGCTCATTTCAAGGTGTCCATTGACGGTAAGCCGGCGGATGTTCACTGGGACATCCCAAGCGGGCCTCACAAGGCTCTACGACATGCACAGGTGTTCGATAGCAAGGCTGCCCAGCAGTACATGACCAGGACTGAAGCATGCTATGAGCCCAGCCGGATGAAGTTTGTATCCGCGCTGATCGTCATAGCGGACGCTGTTAACGCAGAGCTTTCAAGAGAGAAGGCACTACTCAGCAAATCGTTACCCGCCATCCCAGAAACTTTAAGTCACACCCCCGAAGCAAAATGGCTTCAGGGTCTGAAGAGCGCGACCACGACCGCGAGTATTGATAAGGAGTGTCTATACACGGATCTGCTTGATCGGGAGCGCATCGAGAAGGAGGCCCTCCTCGCAGAGAAAGACATTGCAGGCCGGCTGCTGAGCATTAACAAAGAAAAAACAGCGCTGAAGAGTATTGAAACAGCAATGTCGACGCTTCAACAGGGATTGAACGATGCGACGGCAGGTACGCTAGAAACCCTGAAAAACGCCGCTGTTAAGGCCAGGAATTCGAGTGAAGAAGCGGCGGCAGCGATTTTCGGTAAAGCCGAGCTCGACGGTGTTGGCTCTGCGACCTGGCAGGATATGTGGGAGCACGCACGCGCATACTCCAACGGCACGGCCTACACAGAATCCCAGTTTCCCAATATCGCGGCTGACTCACGCTGCGTACTTTGCCACCAAAGCCTTGATGAGGATGCCAAAGTCCGGCTGTCAGGGTTTGAAAAGTTCGTTACTGATGGCCTCGAGACAGCCGCCAAGAAGGCTGAAAAGAGCTTTACTGATCAAAAAAACTTGGTGCCAACTCTTCCAGGGCAAGCCGACTGGATCGTTCACATGTCCACTCTGGGCTTCGAGGAAGCCGATGCGATCACTTGGCTGGGCATGCTCAAAGCGAGGCGCGATCAAATCGTGTTGGGAAGTCCTGTCGGCACCTTGCCAGCTTTCGACTGGAAGGGCATCAGCGAGGCGGTTACAACCAAGTCAGCAGATTTGATTGCCGAAGAAGGGAGCCTTTCATCCCTGCTGAAGGATGAGCATCGTCAAGCAATGCATGAACGAGTTCAGAACCTTCAAGCCAAGCAGTGGCTCTCACAAAACAAGACCTCTATTAGCGCCGAAAGGGCTAGGCTGATAGCAGTCGCAGCAATAGACAAAGCCTCACGCTCAGCGGCCACCAATGCCCTGACTACCAAGAAAAACGACTTGGCCAAAACTGAACTGGATGCTGGCTACCAAGCTCGATTCATCGAAGAATTGAAGCTACTGGGCGGCCACCGCATTCCAATAGCCCCCCTAAGTAAATCGGGTGGCAAAGGCAAGATCACCTTTGGTTTGAATCTCGTGGGCGCGCACGGCACCCATGGCTTGGAATATATCTTGAGCGAGGGTGAAACCAGGATCGCCGCACTCGCAGCATTCCTTGCGGACACGACAGGATCAAACCAGTTAGCTCCGTTCATTTTCGATGACCCGATATCTTCACTCGACCAAGACTTTGAAGAGAAGGTTGTCGAACGTCTCGTGTCTTTGTCACAGACCAGGCAGGTCATCATATTCACCCACCGGCTGTCTCTAGTAGCCCAAGTAGAAGCGGTCACCAAAAAATGGGAGCAGACTCCAGGGATGCCCTCAATTAAGCCAACACTCACGTCACTTCAAAGGATGGCGAAGACTGCTGGTATCGTCGCCACTGCGAGTGCTCGAGACCTGAGACCAGAAAGTGCTGTCCGTGGGTTGATCGACAATACGATTACGCGCTTGAAAAAACACCAGGAGAAGGCGGAAGTCGAGGCTTATGAGTCGCTCGCCAAGAGCGCTTGCAGTGACTTCAGGATCATCGTCGAGAAGACGATTGAGTACATTTTACTGGCCGACGTCGTAGGCCGCTTCAGACGTGCAATCAACACTCAAGGCAAGCTACACAAGGTAGCCAAGGTAACAAATGACGACTGCGTATTCATTGATGACTTGATGACACGCTACTCGGTGTATGAGCATGCTCAGTCTGAGGAGATGCCCAGTAGTGCTCTTGAGCTGGATGTCTTTGAAACCGACGTAACAGCCCTACAGAAATGGATTGCCGAGTTTGGATCGAGAGCGAGCTAGCACGGCTCATTGAGCGAGGGTCAGAATCATGATGAAACTCCTGATTCTGGCCTGATGCTGGACAGCAGCAGACATCAAATCAAGCTCGGCATTACCAATGCAAAAGCTGTTCGGGAGCTGTCACTCTTCCTCCTGATGACTCAGAAAATCAAAGGTGGTAAGCGTGTCGCAATTTAGGCAGTGGTACATACTCGACGCCTCTTGAAAGTGCATGCCACAAAAGCTTCCGCAGAAAGGGCAGCACTCACTCCATTCTAGGTTTCCCCAGTTCCAGACGCCGAGATATTCGGGCACGCCATCCCGATCATTACCGATGACTTCGAAAGAATCGCCGGTCGTACCGACAAACCCATCAATGCCGAAATGCTCTAGGATCGGCAAGATGTCCGCAGGATCCAAATCGAACCATTCGCCAGTACCGCGAAGGCGAGAGAAGTTCTGATGAATCTCTTTCTCCAGTCGCACGTCATCATCTGTACGAACCCAACCAAGAAGCAAAAGCTTCCTTGGATTCCCAGTTTGAAGGCCTTTTCTACGGCGCTCGATGTCCTTAGACCGACCTATCTTCACGTGCTCATTACTGTCTTCAATGAAGAAGTAGATCATCGCCGCGCTCTCCGTACATCGCCTTTCCTTGCCATTGCACTAAACAGCAAAGAGATCGCTACACAAGGTGCAAGTCTCAGTTTGTGGCGATAGTCGTACCAGGCGCAGGGCCTTCGCTGAACGTGTAGTTGATGACCACGTCATTACGGATCAAAACGTCGAGCGTTTTCTGAGTGCCTGTAGTCGTCACCTTCATGGTGACCACGTAGCTTTGAGCATGGGCTGAGCCATTGGTGTAGGTGTAGATCCACTTCTCGTCAGTCTCGCTGACTGCACTCTTGGCGTAGGGCTCGCCGAATAGCGACTTTAGTTCTGCAGTGGTGGTTTTACCCTTAGTGATGCTCGCTACACTGGCCGAAGGAAAGTCTCGGCCTGCCGTGTAGTGGGACGTAGCGCAACCGCCTAGTGCGACACAGATCCCCATTACTGCGATGAGCTTTTTCATATCTTTCCTTGATCTAAGAAAGCTCCAAATCTAGCTGGCATTGGGGCCAAAAGCCATTATTCACGTGGTTTGGGTTTGGATGTCCTCGCAGTTCGAGGAGCCATCTCTGCGGATCGACTTTCAACAGCATCGTTCAGAAACCGGCCACTCTAGCCGCCGGTTGTCTGGACGCTCGCACTAATGATGCAGCGCAATGTCACAATGATGTCATGTGGGAGGCGGCGAAGCCTCCCCACCCCTCCCATAATATGCGTGACACCATGCCTGCGACCGACGATTTCCGATTCAACGCCCATCACCTCCTGCTAGATCTGGATGCGGCTACAAACCACCTAATGATGCTTGTAGTGTCACGCGAGATGACAGGCAGCCGTTGGGATGACGCTGTGTCTCGTCATAAGCAAGCGTATGCAGCGTGGGCCTCCATCCTCACGGGAATTCAAATCGATCCAATGCCCGCCCTTGATGGTCGACCGGTGGAAGGGAGCAGCTCTGCAGCTGAGTAGCAAGGCTCGAAGATCTTCAGAAGCTTCTATCCGTGCCACCATGCCGAGTCGAAACAGCTTTTGTTGCCAAGAATTGTCATGAGTCCTCCGTGGCAGGTGGAGGGGACTAGCGTTCGGCTACAGTTCAACGACTGGCAGGGAGTAAGGATGAACTACTCAATTTGTGGGGCATCTGCTCGAGTGATTGAAACCAGCTTTCATGGTGCGATTGTTGTTTGCGTTGAGTGCGGTAGCTACCTTTGGGCTTGCCCCCTTCGGGGTACGGCTGGCGTGAACCGAACCCTGGTTGCACCAGGTTTTGGCCCTGCGGGCTTTCATCCTCAAGCCTCTGGCCCATCGTGGGCCGGCGCGCTCCGCTTGCACGTTTGACCACAACGTACATCTTTATCTCACCGATTATCTTCTCGCCGCCCCAGATAACGCCTTGCACATGTAGCAAGCCGAGCCAGGGCAAAGCCCCCTGAACTGCTCCGTTTGAGAAATCAGAGGTGGCGCTGAGCCTCGTTGATTTACTGCATAGCCCTGCTGCTTAAAAAAGCCTGACGCAGTTGTTGTCAGCAAATGAAATCGAGCGATTCCCTTCTCGGCGGCTTTCGCTTCAATGACCCGAAGAGCCGCGACACCGACCCCCTTCGATCTGTATGTCGACACCACGACCAGAGAACGCAACAACCCGTCCGTACCATGCGTTTCGAATCCTCCCCATGCGACCGTCTCGCTATCCAGTGTGAACTCAAAAAAGGTTCGGCCTGGAAGATCTATATCGTCTGCTGGAAGGTCAGCAGATTTCAGTGCATCGCGAAAGCGCTGCGACTGCCCTCCGGCTATTTCCGTTGTCTGGATCATCATATCCCCCTCCATCCTCTCATCTCCGTTATGCCGACACGCATGGAACGTTAGGGCACATGCCGAAACAACAGACATCATATTCGCTTTACCGAATATTCGCCAAAGCGTATATTCGATTTTCCATATGCATCGAGCTCCACCATGAGCCCTGGTATCAAAGTGCTTTTCGTGTGCGTTGCCAACTCAGCCCGCTCCCAGCTTGCAGAGGCTTTGCTGCGGCACACCGACCTGCGTTTCGAGGCCTTCAGCGGAGGATCCCAACCGTCTGAGGTTGATCCGCGCACGATTCAGGCGTTGGAAGCAGTTGGAGTCGATGCAACGGGCCTACGAAGCAAATCCATCAGCGAGTTTCAAGCTGATCGATTCGATTACGTAATCACTCTTTGCGATAAATCCGCAAGCGAATGCCTACCAATGCCCAGTGCAGGTGAAGTCATTGCCTGGGACTTTCCTGACCCAGTAACGAGCGATGATCCCGGCGCATTTCGCCACACGCTCCACGACATCCATGAGCGCATCAAGCTTTTCGTTTTGGTCAAGACCAAGCACCTGGAGGATCTGTGACAGAACCCATGAACCCCACCACCTTATTCAAGTGCCTGGCGGATGACACCCGAGCAAAAATTTCGCTGCTTGTCGTGAGTGAAGGTGAGCTGTGTGTATGCGAGCTAACGGCAGCACTCGACCTGAGTCAGCCGAAGATTTCTCGTCATTTGGCGCTGCTGCGCTCTGCCGGTTTGTTGTTGGATCGTCGCCAAGGCCAATGGGTGTACTACCGGCTGAATCCTGATTTGCCCACATGGGTGACTGCAGTTTTGAAGGAAGTGGTAGACGCCAATCAGCAATGGCTGGAAACCGAGGCTAAGCGCCTCTGCGGCATGAACGACCGTCCGATCAACCAAGCCGTGTGTAGCTGATTCACGCCCAACCGGATTAATGAAATGCTGATTGCCGTATTGATCTTTATCGCCACCATCGTCCTTGTCATCTGGCAGCCCAAGGGGCTTGGGGTTGGCTGGAGTGCGATGTTCGGTGCCATCGTGGCGTTGCTGGCAGGTGTCGTTACCCTTGCCGATATACCAGAGGTTTGGCGCATTGTCTGGAATGCCACTGGGACTTTCATCGCGGTCATCATCATTAGTCTGCTGCTTGATGAGGCAGGTTTTTTCAAGTGGGCTGCGCTGCATGTGGCCCGATGGGGAGGCGGGAGCACCCGCAAGCTGTTCGCATTTATCGTCCTGCTGGGCGCAGCGGTGTCGGCCCTGTTCGCCAATGACGGAGCGGCATTGATCCTCACACCCATTGTGATCGCGATGTTGTTGGCGTTGCGTTTTTCTCCTGCGGCTACTTTGGCATTCGTCATGGCAGCCGGTTTTATCGCCGATACGGCGAGCTTACCGCTGGTGGTTTCCAACCTGGTAAATATCGTTTCTGCCGACTACTTCGATATCGGCTTCAACGAATATGCTTCGATCATGGTGCCGGTAAACATCGTCAGCGTGGCGGCGACATTAGCCATGTTGCTGTGGTTTTTCCGCAAAGATCTACCAAAGACCTATGACCTCAACCAACTGGACAATCCGGACGAGTCGATCCACGACCGGGCCACTTTTGTAGCTGGTTGGTGGGTGCTGGCACTACTGCTGATCGGCTTCTTTGTCATTGAGCCATTGGGGGTGCCAATCAGCGCCATTGCAGCGGTCTGTGCATTCATTCTTTACGTCATCGCGGCTCGTGGTCACGCCATCAACACAGGCAAGGTGCTCAAAGAGGCGCCATGGCAGGTGGTGATTTTTTCTTTGGGTATGTATCTGGTTGTTTATGGCCTAAAGAACGCCGGCCTGACCGACCACATCGCGCAGATCCTGAACGTGTTCGCCGGTTATGGCGTCTGGGGCGCGTCCCTTGGTACAGGGCTGCTAACAGCGTTGCTGTCTTCGATCATGAACAACATGCCCACCGTTTTGGTAGGCGCCTTATCCATTCATGCCGCCGAAGTCGATGGTGTTGTCCAGCAAGCGATGGTTTACGCCAACATCATCGGCTGCGACCTGGGCCCGAAGATCACCCCAATTGGGAGCTTGGCAACTCTGTTGTGGCTGCACGTGCTAGCCCGGAAAAATATAACGATCAGCTGGGGTTACTACTTCAAGACTGGGATCGTGCTGACCGTGCCCATCCTCGTCGCCACATTGTCCGCCCTGGCACTGCGCCTCAGTTTTTGAATCAAGGAATCGTCTGATGAAAGTCTTGTTCATGTGCACCCACAACAGCTGCCGCAGCATTCTGTCCGAGGCGCTTTTCAACCACTTGGCGCCCGAGGGTGTAGAAGCCGTCAGCTCAGGAAGCTTTCCCAGTGGCCGGGTGAATCAACGGGCATTGCAAACGCTGGAGGCGGCGGGTATCTCCACGGCGGGCTTGAGCAGCAAGGCTTCGGATGCTTTTGAAGGCTCACCTCCAGACATCGTGATCACTGTCTGTGACCGGGCAGCGGGTGAGGCATGCCCAATCTTCTTTGGGCCAGCTTTGAAGGCGCATTGGGGTCTGGCCGACCCGTCTGACGCTAGCGGTTCGGAAGCCGAGATCACCGCAGCTTTTGAAACCACACTCGCCAAAATTCACGAGCGCGTGAGCGAATTTCTTGCGCTGCCACTGAAGACCATCAGCGCTGAACAGTTGAAAGCTGAACTGAACCGCATCGGTTCGCTTTAAAGATCTACCGAGGCGGCACCCAACCAGGCGCCGCCGTAGGAGTTTATATGCAAGACACATTGCCGAACGTACACGCCGACCTGATCGACATTCCTTCGCTGGAGCAACTGTCGCCTCGTACGCCTTTGCTCCATAAACCTCGTATTCTTCTGCTGTACGGATCAACGCGAGAACGCTCATTCAGCCGGTTAGTCACGCAAGAGGCGGCACGCCTGCTGAATGAGTTTGGTGCTGAAACCAAGATCTTTGACCCATCGGGTCTGCCGCTTCCGGATGACGCTCCCGATACACATCCCAAGGTCGCTGAGCTGCGCGAGCTGATGCAATGGTCTGAGGGACAGGTGTGGTGCTCCCCTGAGCGTCACGGCTCCATGAGTGCAGTATTCAAAGCCCAAATTGACTGGGTTCCGCTGGCGATTGGCGCTGTACGACCTACGCAAGGCAAAACCCTTGCTGTGATGCAGGTCTGCGGCGGCTCGCAATCTTTCAACGTGGTCAATCAGCTGCGCGTACTGGGTCGATGGATGCGAATGTTCACCATCCCAAACCAATCTTCGGTGGCCAAGGCATTTACCGAGTTCGACGAGGCAGGTCGTATGAAGCCGTCCTCGTACTACGACCGTCTCGTGGACGTGATGGAAGAGCTGATGAAGTTCACCCTGCTGTTGCGGGATCGCCAGGATTATTTGGTTGATCGGTACTCCGAGCGTAAAGAGTCCGCCGAAGAGCTTTCCAAACGCGTCAACCAGCGCTCCATCTAACGTCAGTACGAGGAAGCGATATGAGCCAGATCACGATCTACCACAACCCCGAATGCGGCACCTCTCGCAACACCTTGGAGTTGATCCGTAACAGCGGGGAAGAACCGACGGTTATCGAGTACCTGAAGAACCCGCCTGATCGCACCACACTTGTCAGACTCATAGAGGATATGGGTATCGGGGTGCGGGCTCTTTTGCGTATCAAAGGCACTCCGTACGAAGAGCTGGGATTGGGCGATGCATCGCTGACGAACGAACAGCTCATCGATGCCATGATGGCTCACCCTATCCTCATCAATCGCCCCATCGTCGTGACGCCCTTGGGTACACGCTTGTGTCGTCCGTCAGAGGCAGTCCTCGACCTTCTACCGCAGGAGCAGCGCGGCAGCTTCGTCAAAGAAGACGGACAAGTCGTCATTGATGAGCACGGTCGCAGAGTCTGATACGACAACGGTGAGGTGCCGCGATTGAGCCTGGAGGATGCTGGTGAGTCAGAATTCGAAACTTGATGTTGTGGTCATTGGCGGTGGTCAATCAGCGCTGACAGTCGCCTATTTTTTGAAGCGGTCAGGCTTGTCTTACGTGCTGCTCGATGCGGAGTCGGCACCAGGAGGAGCCTGGCGGCATGGCTGGGACTCGCTGCGACTCTTCTCTCCATCGGCATGGAGCTCGATTGCGGGCTGGCCGATGCCTGCCGTATCAGAAGAAACGCCTCACCGTGATGATGTTATCGACTATCTGACTCTGTACGAGCGTCGATATGACTTCCCCATCATCCGATCCACCAGGGTGACCCGTGTCGAAAAAGTCGAAGAAGGGTTACGGGTTGTCTCCGGGGATAGATACTGGGATGCCAAGGCGGTTATCAGTGCAACAGGCACCTGGAGCCGCCCATTTACCCCGAGCTATGCCGGACAGGAGTTGTTCGTAGGGGAGCAGCTTCATTCCGCTCATTACGTTGGGCCGAATGAGTTTGAGGGTAAAACCGTCCTTGTCGTGGGTGGTGGCAACTCGGGAGCACAGATTTACGCCGAGGTTTCTAAAGTGGCTCAGGCAACCTGGGTGACTCAAGAGGCCCCAAAGTTTCTACCTGATGAGGTTGATGGGCGTGTCCTGTTCGCACGAGCTACTGCTCGATTGAAGGCGCAACAGGATGGCGTGGAGCCTGAAAAACCCGTTGGAGGGCTGGGCGACATCGTAATGGTGCCATCGGTGAAGGACGCTCGTGAACGCGGTGTGTTGAGCGCTGTACGGCCATTCACGCACTTCACTTCAACAGGCATTGTCTGGTCATCAGGAGACGAAACAGCGGTGGATGTCGTCATCTGGTGCACTGGGTTTTCTCCTGCGCTCGACCACCTAAACAGCCTGGGCATTGTAGGCCAGGATGGCAAAGTGACTGTGGACGAAAACCGGAGTGTTGCTTCATCCAATCTGTGGCTGGTGGGTTACGGCGATTGGACGGGGCTCGCCTCCGCGACATTGATCGGAGTAACCCGCACCGCTCGAGATGTAGTCAAGCAAGTGCAAAGATATCTTGCTGAGTTGGACTGATGTCTACCGCAGCCCCGACGACAAGGCAGCATGCGACCCTGATTGGCTCAATGGGTTGTAACCAAATTCTTGCGTGGGGCTCCACGTTTTATCTGCCGGCAGTTCTAGCTGAACCCGTTTCGCACTCACTAAATATATCCGTTCCCGCTGTAGTGGGCGCCTTATCGTGGTCTCTGCTTGTCGCTGGAATATGCGCGCCTGTAGTCGGCAGGACTATTGATAAGCATGGCGGAAAATGGGTGCTCGCCAGCAGTTCGCTTTTGCTGGCCCTTGGTTTAATCACCATGTCTTTCGCATCAGGGCTGTTCGTCTACTACATCGCATGGACAGTTTTGGGTTTGGGCATGGCCGCAGGCCTGTATGACGCTGGATTCGCGACACTGGGCCGACTGATGGGGGCAAGGGCGAGAGGCTCGATGACCGGACTGACACTCATAGCGGGCTTCGCAAGCACGGTCGCTTGGCCTTTCCTGGCGTCGATGGATGCGAGCCATGGATGGCAAACCACCTGCAGGGTGCTCGCCTTAATCCATCTTGCTGTAGGTTTGCCCCTTCACCTGCTAACGGTTCCAGTCCCTACGCCGCGAGCAAGTGAGTCCGCCAAGATCGCCAAAACATCGTACGCGCCTGCTGATCCATGCTTAGCGTGGATCTCCTTGCTGTTCACATTACATGCGTTCGTGATGTCAGCGTTGGCGGTCAATCTAATGTAACCGTCTGGCCAACTCACCTCTCAGCACACAGACCAGCTCAGACAAGAACCAGTGGAAAGCAAAGCCTTGCCCGCAGGTATCCCATTGAAATAAGCCTGTATCTGACGTAGCTCATGCAGAGCCTGCCAGCGGGTCGCAATCGACGATGGCTTCATTGTATACTTCTGCTCCGCATACCCCTTGAGCTACAGGAACATCAGCATGACTGTACTCCAAACGATCTACTGGCAGCCTACGCCGCCTTAGCGCTACGCCCCCTCGCAACAACCTGCTTCCGCTAGCCTCGCTCGCGGGTGCGCACTGCTGTACGCGTGGTTTTATACCTTAAGCGCACAGCAAAAAAATCCTCAAAATTTGAATTTGTATCGATTCGCTCGCCATTCCCTTGGCGTGCGCGATGCTTTGCCTTGGATATTTCTATGCTGCAAAAACTTAGACAAACGTGGTTTTCCAACGTCCGTGCCGACGTGCTCGCGGGGCTGGTGGTCGCACTCGCGTTGATCCCGGAAGCCATCGCCTTTTCCATCATCGCCGGGGTAGATCCCAAAGTCGGTCTCTACGCCTCCTTCTGTATCTGTGCTGTCATCGCCTTTGTCGGCGGGCGCCCCGGAATGATCTCGGCGGCGACAGGCGCCATGGCACTGCTGATGGTTACGCTGGTAAAAGAGCATGGACTCCAGTACCTGCTGGCCGCGACTCTACTATGTGGCGTACTTCAAATCCTTGCCGGCTACCTGAAGCTTGGCTCGTTGATGCGCTTTGTTTCACGCTCGGTAGTCACCGGGTTCGTAAACGCATTGGCGATTCTGATTTTTATGGCGCAATTGCCTGAGCTGACCAATGTCACCTGGCATGTCTATGCCATGACCGCTGCGGGCCTGGGAATCATCTACCTGTTCCCGTATGTACCGAAAATCGGCAAGCTGATTCCCTCGCCGTTGGTGTGCATTCTGACCCTGACTGCTATCGCGATTTACCTGGGACTGGATATCCGCACCGTTGGGGACATGGGTCAGCTACCGGACACACTGCCGATTTTCTTGTGGCCTGAAGTCCCTCTGAACTTTGAAACCCTGCGCATCATCTTTCCTTACTCGGCAGCGCTGGCAGTTGTCGGCCTGCTTGAGTCCATGATGACCGCTACCATCGTCGATGACCTGACCGATACCACCAGTAACAAAAACCGGGAGTGCAAAGGCCAGGGCGTTGCCAATATCGCAGCAGGGATGCTCGGTGGTATGGCCGGCTGCGCCATGATTGGCCAGTCGATCATCAACGTGAAGTCTGGTGGCCGCACCCGTCTCTCGACGTTGTGTGCCGGCGTTTTCCTGCTGCTGATGGTGGTATTTCTTGGCGAATGGCTCTCCAAAATCCCTATGGCGGCACTCGTGGCTGTGATGATCATGGTGTCCATCGGCACCTTTAGCTGGGATTCTTTGCGTAATCTGAAAGAGCATCCGCTGTCGACCAACCTCGTGATGGTGGCGACCGTCGTGGTCGTCGTGGCCACTCACAACCTAGCCTATGGCGTACTGGTAGGTGTGTTGCTGGCTTCGCTGTTCTTTGCCAATAAGGTTGGGCACTACCTGGATATCAAGAGCACTCTGGAAGAGACGGAATCGCATCGGACTTACCACGTCGTGGGCCAGGTGTTCTTTAGCTCTGCGGACAAGTTCACTGAGGTTTTTGACTTCAAGGAAGCGCTCAACAAGGTCACCATCGATCTCACACAGGCGCATTTCTGGGATATCACCGCCGTCGCAGCGCTGGATAAGGTCGTGATCAAGTTCCGCCGTGAAGGCGCTGAGGTTCAAGTGCTCGGTCTCGATGAAGCCAGCGCGACAATCGTTGACCGCTTCGGCGTGCATGACAAACCCGGTGCCATCGACAAGCTCATGAGCCACTAAGGAGAACGACAATGACCCACGTAATGGCATGCATTGATAACTCACAATCCTCATTGGCGGTCTGCGATTACGCAGCATGGGCCTCGCAGCGACTCAGCGCTCCCCTGACCTTGCTTCATGTGCTGGATAAGGAAAAATATCCTGCATCCGCTGACCTCAGCGGCAATATCGGTCTCGGTAGCAGAGAACATCTACTGGAAGAGTTGGCCACGCTGGATGCGCAGCGTGCAAAACTGGCCTTGGAGCATGGGCAGCATATGCTTGAAAAAGCTCGCGAGCGAACAGTCATCTCTGGCGCCATGTCACCTGATTTGAAGCAGCGCCATGGCCATCTCGTCGAGAGCCTGAGCGATCTCCAAGACGATATTCGATTACTGGTGATTGGAAGAGTCGGTGAGGACAGCACGCGCAGTGCCCAAAGTCTTGGCAGCCAGATTGAAGCGGTAGTCCGAACTATCCACCGCCCCATCCTGATTACAACTAGCCATTTCAGGAAACCTGAAACGGTCATGGTGGCATTTGACGGCAGCGCTACAGGCCACAAGACCTTACAGATGCTTGCTTCAAGCCCGCTGTGCGAAGGCCTGCCAATTCATATCGTCATGGTTGGTACGGACTCTGAAGAAAATCAGAACGAGCTGGAGAAAGCACGAGCCACACTTGCCTCTTTTGGCTCGCTGGTGCATGCCGAGATCCGCTCAGGCGAAGTAGAGTCGGTACTGCATGCGTATCAGGCAGAGCACGGCATTGACCTCTTGGTCATGGGGGCGTACGGGCACTCACGCATCAGGCAGTTTCTGGTAGGCAGCACGACCACGACGATGCTGCGAACATCCACTTTACCCGTATTGCTGCTTCGCTGAGCCAGTTCCACTGGCCACAGTATTTCCAGAACTGCGGAAATGCCGTGGCCAACCTGGACGATGACTAACTGATCTTGCCGTAACGAGACCACATGCAACTCATAACTGAAATTGTTCACCCCGAGCTGAAATCCAGACAGGGCAGAGTATTCCGTCGACATGCAGCACGAGGCATCGTGATGCGGGGTGAACAGATCCTATTGCTGTTCACCGAGCGCTATAACGACTTCAGCTTTCCTGGGGGTGGCCTTGATGGTGACGAGGACATTGTCACAGGCCTGAAGCGTGAGCTAGAAGAAGAGACTGGTGCTCGTGAAATACAGGTGCTCCAGCACTACGGCTACATCGAGGAGTACCGGCCCTACTGGAAGCCACAGTACGATCTGATGCACATGACCTCGCATTTTTATCAATGCGAAGTAGCGCCCCAGCTAGAGCCCGTGAGAATGGAAAGCCACGAAATCGCTAATGGTATGCGGCCTGTCTGGATCAACCTGCATGAAGCCATCACGCACAATGAAGCCGTCATGCAGCGTCACGAGCCTTCGATGGGTCAATCAATTCTGCGTGAAACCTACATGCTGAGAAAAGTCGCTTCCGAGTTGTTGATGCCAATCAGCCTCTGAGCTGACTATTTGGAGAAGTCCACTTAGCCTGTATCAGGCAAGCATCCAATGCTGCGGGAGTAATTCCGTGATTTCGCTCGCCCGCTGTGTCGGAAGCCGCATCAGTACATCCTTGAGATAGACATACGGATCGTGCCCATTCATACGCGCCGACTGGATCAGGCTCATGATTGCCGCCGCCCTTTTTCCACTGCGCAGCGACCCGGCAAATAACCAGTTCGAGCGCCCAAGCGCCCACGGCCGAATCAAATTCTCGACCTGGTTATTGTCGATGGGCACAGCACCATCTTCCAGGTAGCGCGTCAGCGCTACCCAGCGTTTAAGGCTGTAATCCAGGGCCTTGACCGTGGCCGACCCCTCGGGCACACGTTCGCGTTGGGCCAACATCCACTCATGCAGTTTTTCAGCGATGGGCACCGCTGTTTCCTGACGTAATCGCCAGCGGTCTTCGACGCTCATTTCCTTGGCGTGTCGCTCGACTTCATACAACCCGCCAATCGAGTGAAGCGCCTGCTCCGCCAACTGGCTTTTATTTGCTGCATGCAGGTCGAAGAATTTGCGGCGTGCGTGGGCCATGCAGCCGATTTCGGTGATGCCCAGCTCGAAGCTGGCCTTGTAGCCGGCGAAGTCATCGCAGACCAGCTTACCGTTCCACGTGCCCAAGAAGTTACGCGCATGTTCGCCGGCACGGCTGGGGCTGAAGTCGTAGACTACGGCCTTTAGGGCCGAGAAAGGCGTGGTGCTATAGGCCCAGACGTAAGCGCGGTGGGTTTTCTTTTCGCCTGGTGCGAGCATCTGAACCGGGGTCTCATCGGCGTGGATCACGCCCTGGGCCAACACATGCTCACGCAGCGCATCGACCAGAGGCTGGAGTTGCACGCCGGTCTGTCCGACCCATTGCGCTAGTGTCGAGCGAGCAATTGCCAGTCCGGCCCGGCCAAAAATCTTCTCCTGCCGGTACAGCGGCAAATGGTCGGCAAACTTCGCCACCATCACGTGGGCCAACAGGCCTGCGGTCGGGATGCCCTTGTCGATCACTTGGGCCGGTACAGGCGCCTGGATCAGGGTTTCACACTGACGGCACGTCCATTTTCCACGCACATGCCGCTCAACGGTGAACACACCCGGAGTGTAATCGAGCTTCTCGCTGACGTCTTCGCCGATTCGCTGAAGCTGGCAGCCGCACACGCATTGAGTATTCTCTGGTTCGTGACGGATCACGGTTCGCGGAAACTGCGGCGGCAGTTGTGCACGCTTGGGCTTATTACGTGGCTCGGCCGGTGCGGCCGGCGGATTGGCTGCTTTCAACTCGGCTTCGATAGCTGCGATATCTGTATCGAGCAGATCATCGAGCAGACAGCCCTGGTCGGGGCTCAGTTGCTCGCTGCGCTTGGCGAACTTGTGTCGCTTGAGCATGGCGATTTCATGAGCCAGTTGCTCGTTGACCGTTACGAGGCGTTGGATTTTCTGGCTCATGGAGTCGACCTGGGACAGCAACTGCATAGCCTGTTCGGCCAAGCCGCGCAGTTGTTCCGGTGTCATCTGGTCGAGGTTGGGCGAGGAAGTCATGCCGCTGATTGTGTCAGAGCAGGTCGTCAACAGCGATAAACCGATGGGCTAATGGCAGGGACTAAAGCACTGTGATCTCGCTGCCTGCGCCGACCCGCTGCCACGGCAAACCCAGTACCAAGGCTTGAAGTTGCTCGTTATCGAGTTCGACTTCCGATCCGTGACGGATGCCAGGCCAACGAAACTTGCCTTGGTTCAAGCGTCGCGCTGCCAGCCAAATGCCCACACCGTCATGCACCAAGACTTTCATTCGGTTGGCACGGCGATTAGCGAAGAGGTAAGCGCAGTGCGGCTTCGCCACACCGAACACCTTGATCACCCTGGCCAGGGCGGTCTCGGTACCGGCGCGCATGTCCATAGGCTCGGTGGCAAGCCAGATAGCATCGATCCGAATCATACCAACAGGTCTCGCAGAAAGGTGGCACAGGCGGCAGCGCTTTCGGTCGGCCAGTTCACTTTGACGGTGCCACGCGGGTGCTGGATTTCAATGCTGATACTCGATGAAGCTGCCTGCGAATGTCCTCCGGCTAGCGGCAAGGGCACTGGAATGAAAGCAGGTTGCAGCGCCATGGTTTTGTTCGTGAGTACCCTAATCCATTTATGGACGAGGTTCGCGTTAAGGCTGTGCTTCTGCGCGACGCTGGCAATCGATGCGCCGGGCTGATCGCACTCTTTGACAACTTGGGCCTTGAAGGATTTTGAATAGGAACGGCGTTGTGACTGCATGGAAAGACCCGCTTAAAAGGCTAGAAATGGTGTCCACTTAAATTAGGTGGACACCATCGCCTTTGGCGTCGGGGTCAGGAAGGTGAGTTGGCCGGACGGTTACAATCTAATAGCACTCCTGCGTAGCCATGAAATTTCCGCCGCCATGGCAGTAACGCTCGGAGCGCTGATGGGGCCGTCTCAAGTTGTCGCTCGGCTTTTGGAATATGCGTTTGGCCGCAACGCTCATCCGGTATGGATAGCAAGGCTAGGAATTCTGGCTTGCATCGTCGGACTGTTGGCCTTGGTGCCGGGGATGGTGATGCTGTCCCTTATCGCAGTGATTACCTTCGGCGGTGGAAATGGGATCATGACCATCGCCAGAGGAACAGTCCCACTTACACTGTTGGGCAGCACCAACCTGGGCATCCACCTTGGCCTGATCGCTCGCCCAGTGTTGGTTGCACAAGCGGTAGCGCCCATGGCATGCGCATACATCCTAGTGCAGCTTGGCCCAAACTGGCTAATTTGGATCATGGCCGGGATATTGGGCATCGGCGCTTTGGTCGCATTCACCAAACTACGAGCCTTCACCCCATCACTGGCTTTATTTCAACCTGGGGGAAGAGAATAGGTTCCAGTGGAGGGGTTGCCTGGCACAGCCCGCGCCGCCAATAGCCGACGTCGTGCCATTTCCCAAGCTTGAAGCCTACCTCTGGATACATCCCTATATGGGTGAATCCTAGCGACTCGTGCAGGCCCACGCTGCCTTCATTGGGCTGCGCAATTCCAGCGTAAGCGGCGCGAAACCGCTGTTTCTCAAGTATTGGAAGTAGAGTCTCGTAGAGTTTGCGGCCAATACCCTGGCGGCGAGCTGATTCAGCTATATACACCGTCACGTCTACGGCCCATCGGTAAGCTGCACGTGCACGATGCTGACTTGCGTATGCATAGCCCTTGATCTCACCACCTTCTTCAGCCACAAGGTAGGGATATGTCTGAAGTGTCGTCGCAATCCGCTGAGAAATCTCCTCAACGCTTGGCGGCGTCTCTTCGAATGAAATCGCCGTGTTCGAAACTATTGGCGCATAAATGCGCTGAATGGCTTCTGCATCTGCTGTCACCGCCGTGCGGATCTTTAAAGCCATATCGGTCGTCCATGATGGAAAGCGTTAACAGTACATTTTGCGGAGCAAATATTCGATTCTTCCGCGCTTCCTTGTAGTGGGTTGGAGCATGCAATGATTTGGATGCCCCCAAAAAACGCCGTGTCGGTTTTTCAACCTAGTGGCCACCCCATCATTCAATGGTTGGCCACTAGGTTGATAAGTTATTGGCCGAAGGGAAGCTCAAGCAGCCATTGATTCGCATGCTTGTGCGCAAGCTAAACACGCTTTTGAGCAGTTCTGGCAATGTTCTGCTTCGTGAGCGCCGCACTCCTGACCGCATGCTCTACAAATCTTTGCGCAAAGCATACAAATCTCATTCGCGAAGGGGCTTCCCCGTGCCATTAGGGTCGCTGCGAGCCTACAGATATCTGCGCAATCCCTATCGAGCTTTATGCAGTTCGCCATCATCTTAACGTCCTGCTCTTCCAGACAGGCTGATGCGCAGGTTTCACAGGCCAATGCGCAGCGTAGGCATTCCGAAATGCAATCTTCATAGCTACTGTTCATAACCAATTCTCCGAGGTCGACGGTCGATTCAGTTGATGTACTTTTCTTGGAGGTACACTCAGTCCGACCCAAGCAGATTGGCCGGGTTTCGAGAAAATAATTACAGTTTTGTAAGGTAGGCGAACCTTCGCTATTCAGCTTGCCTCATCAAGCAGTCGCTTTTAGGCATAGGTCTGAAAAGTTCAGCTTTCCATGCAGGCGTAGGCAATGCGTGGAGCAGGTGGACGGCTGGAGTAGACGGTCAGCGATCTAAGCCATCTTTGGCGCTCCCGTTATGTTGATCAGTCCCGGCCAACGCCGATGTCAAAGTTGTAATCGCAGGCTAAGCCTGCTGACAGGTGCGAGCCCCCATCATCCTCACTGAGCCGATGCTCAATCTCTCTGGACTACCTGAGAGCTGATTCTGTTGAGGAGATGCGCCATGAAAGCAACCAATGTTCTGATTCTTACGTTCAGTTTGGCTATATCGTCGCTGGCGTTTGCTGAGGGCGGTGGCGACCGCGCCGCTGAGCGTATGGAGCGAGCCCGTGAGACGGCGATGTCCACGCTTACCCCGAGTTCGGGAACACAGCCAAAGGGGGACGTTGCGCAGGAAAAACCTGTGGCTGAAAAGCCAAACCATCACTGCTGAGTCGCCCAGCTTACGGAAATGTAATTACCTCGTTTGCTGGCCTGTGGCATCTTTCGATGTATGAAATCGCGCAGGCGATCAAGTGATTGACCATTGGAATGTGCGCAGTAGTGCGCGCCTCCCTCCGACTGACGGGACACGAATCGGTATGCACTCCAACACCTCTCGGCGCACCTTCGTAAAGGGACTCACCGCAGGCGGAATTCTTGCGGGCTTAGGGCTCTGGCGCACCCCTGTATGGGCTGCACCAGGCCTAGGGGAAGCGAATGTTCTATCAGGAACGGAGTTCGACCTGTTTATTGGAGAAACGCCGGTAAACATCACTGGCAATCGCCGTACAGCGCTGACAATCAATGGTGGGCTTCCGGGGCCCCTCCTGCGCTGGCGTGAGGGTGATACGGTCACTTTACGCGTCAAAAACCGCCTGAAGGATATGACTTCCATTCACTGGCACGGGATCATTCTTCCCGCCAATATGGATGGTGTACCTGGCCTTAGCTTCCACGGGATCGAGCCGGACGGTACATACGTCTATCAATTCAAGGTCACCCAGAATGGAACGTACTGGTATCACAGTCATTCCGGCTTCCAAGAACAGGTGGGTGTGTACGGCCCGTTAGTAATTGAAGCGAAAGACCCCGAGCCGTTTGTGTATGACCGCGACTACGTGGTGATGCTCACCGATTGGACGGATGAAGATCCGGCCTCGTTGATGAAAACGCTAAAGAAGCAGGCTGACTACTACAACACCCATAAGCGAACGGTTAGCGACTTTATAAATGACGTGGCTGACAAAGGTTGGTCAGCCACCGTTGCTGATCGCAAGATGTGGGCAGAAATGAAGATGAACCCCACTGACATCGCAGACGTCAGTGGCGCTACATACACCTACTTGATGAACGGTCTTGCCCCTGATTCGAATTGGACGGGCACATTCAAGCCAGGCGAAAAACTTAGGTTGAGATTCATCAACGGGTCGGCCATGAGCTACTTCGACGTCCGTATTCCTGGACTGAAAATGACCGTTGTCGCCGCTGATGGCCAGTATGTAAAGCCTGTGAGCGTGGATGAGTTCCGAATAGCTACAGCTGAGACGTTCGATGTAATAGTCGAGCCTACCCAAGAAGCCTACACATTGTTCGCACAGTCGATGGATCGGTCGGGATATGCCCGAGGTACTCTGGCCGTTCGGTCAGGCTTAGTCGCCCCTGTACCCGAGCTCGATCCTCGTCCTCTCGTCACCATGGCCGACATGGGTATGGCGGGTATGGATCATGGCTCGATGGGGAGTATGGGCAATATGGCTGGTATGGATCACAGCAAAATGGCCAGCGTGGGTGACAGTTCGATGGATGGCATGTCGGGAATGGACGGCGGCTCCATGACATCGATGAACCATGGCGCTGTGCAGGATATGTCCGGCATGGAGGGCATGACCGGAATGGATCACAGCAAAATGTCTATGGAAGGCATGGGTGGGATGGGGAATATGCAGTCGCACCCCAAGACGGAATCCAACAACCCTCTAGTCGATATGCAAGCAATGTCCACCTCACCGAAGCTTGATGACCCTGGTATGGGCCTTCGTGATAACGGTCGCAAGGTGCTGACATATTCCGATCTCAGGAGCACGTTTGAAGATCCTGATGGCCGTGAGCCAAGCCGCACTATCGAACTGCACCTGACCGGGCATATGGAGAAATTCTCTTGGTCGTTCAACGGCGTGAAATTTTCTGACGCCGAGCCGGTGAAACTGAAGTATGGCGAGCGGGTTCGGTTCGTCCTCGTTAACGACACTATGATGACGCACCCCATTCATTTGCATGGGATGTGGAGCGATCTTGAAGACGAAAATGGTCAGTTCCTTGTTCGAAAACACACCATCGACATGCCGCCAGGATCGAAGCGCAGCTACAGAGTCACCGCCGATGCGCTAGGTCGCTGGGCCTACCACTGCCATCTTCTGTATCACATGGAAATGGGCATGTTCCGAGAAGTGCGAGTAGAGGAATAAGGGGTCGACTATGAGCAACTATTTTTGTGGCACTCGCATTCACTCGGTTGTAGCTACGGTCGCTCTCAGCCTTGGCTTTGTTCTGCCGGCAGCCGCTGACACCACTCAGTCTGCAGACGACGGGCAAATGCAGAACATGGATCACAGCCAGATGAAGGGCATGGATCACTCCCAAATGCAGGGCATGGATCACTCCCAAATGCAGGGCATGGATCACAGCCAGATGAAGAGCATGGATCATTCCCAAGTGCAGGGCATGGATCACAGCCAGATGAAGAGCATGGATCATTCCCAAATGCAGGGCATGGATCACTCCCAAATGCAGGGCATGGATCATAGCCAGATGCAGGGGATGCAGCCCGCCAAGCAGCAGGGTCGAACTGAGAGCCGAACTCCAATACCCCCAATTACAAATGCTGCGAGAGCCGCAGTTTATAAAGCTCCTGGCGGCCATGAGGTTCATGACACCGCTCTTAACTCGTATTTCATTTTCGAAAAATTGGAATGGCAGGATGCTGATGAAGGGAGCGCGCTGAACTGGGAAGCTCAAGGTTGGATAGGCGGTGATGTGGATCGTCTATGGTTGCGTTCTGAAGGTGAGCGCACCAATGGGAAGACAGAGGAAGCCGAGATTCAAGCTCTGTGGGGGCACGCTATCAGCCCTTGGTGGGATCTCGTCGGTGGGGTTCGCCAAGACTTCAAACCAGGTGATCCACAAACGTGGGCGGCTTTCGGCATCCAGGGCTTGGCGCTCTACAACTTCGAAGCCCAGGCTACTGCATATCTGGGCGAAGGTGGCCAGACTGCGGCGCGGCTGGAAGGAGACTACGACATCCTTCTGACCAATAAGCTTATTTTGCAACCGACTGCAGAATTGAATTTTTACGGGAAAAACGATCCTCAGCGTGGCATTGGCTCCGGGTTATCAGAAAGTGAGATTGGTCTGCGGCTCCGGTATGAGATCCGTCCACAATTCGCACCATACGTGGGTGTGACATGGAACCGTAGTTATGGAAAGACCGCTGACTATGCCAAGGAGGAAGGCGAAGACAGTAACGAAGCTCGCCTGGTGCTTGGCGTTCGGGTCTGGTTCTAGACCAAGTTAATAGCACCAAAATAATTACTTAACCTCATTACAACAGCTATTCGCTGTGAGGAGCCTTGCATGTCGTTCTTGAAATCCTGTGTTGTGGCCGTCGCTCTTTCATCCGGTATTTTGCTGAGCTCGGTCGCTCAAGCCCATCCGAAACTGTTGTCTTCGACTCCTTCAGAACGCGACTCCGGTGCGGCCCCCTCGAAAATTGAACTGCACTTTTCCGAAAACCTGGTCACCCAATTTTCCGGAGCCAAGCTGATCATGACTGATATGCCAGGCATGCCGAATTCACCTATGGGTGTCAAAGCCAGCGTAGCAGGCGGCAATGATCCGAAGACCATGGTAATCACGCCTTCATCGCCCCTGACAACGGGCACCTATAAAGTAGAATGGCGGGCAGTATCGTCCGACACTCATCCAATTACCGGTGCCGTAACTTTCAAAGTGAAATAAGCATGAGCGACCCTTTGAATGTGGCGCTGCGCCTCGCGCTTTATCTGGATTTGATGCTCCTGTTCGGACTCGCGGTGTTCGGGCTGTACAGCTTTCGCGGGAAAGAGCGCGTATCGGGAACGGTGTTGCATTTTGGGTCGCTGCTGAGTGGGGCTGCCGTTATAGGCATTCTTCTGTCTATGGCCACGTTCTTGGTCATGACGAAAAACATGAGCGGTGCGTCCGATTGGGCGGAGCTGTTCCCTCACCTGGAAATGATGCTGTCCGAAACCGAGGTCGGTTACAGCTGGATGGCACGTATGGTCTCGCTTGCGGTGGTGATAATCGCTGCAAGCCAAAGCACTCGATTGCCATCTGCTAGTCTTTGGATTGCTACCCTAGCGGGTAGTATTGCCTTAGCTACGCTCCCGTGGACAGGTCACGGGGCGATGGATGAGGGGGCTAGACGGTTCTGGCATTTCGCAGCGGATATTCTTCATCTACTGGCTGCTGGCGGTTGGATTGGAGCCTTGGCAGCCTTTGCTCTGATGCTGAGCGTGAGGGCAGGTAATCCTGAGCAACTCGTACGGGTTTTGACTCGGGCGCTCAAAGGATTCGAAACAGCGGGCGGGTTCATTGTGGGTACGATCATACTCACAGGAGTCGCTAATTATCTTTTCATTGTCGGGCCGACCATTACAGAGGTAGTGACCAGTACCTATGGCATTCTCCTCCTAGCGAAAATCATATTGTTCGCTGGCATGCTCGGACTCGCGACCCTCAATCGTTTCTACCTGAGCCCTTCACTGGAATGCTCTGTGAGCGGGGGTAATTATTCTGTCGCAGTCGCTGCTTTGAAAAAGAGCGTGCTGCTCGAATCGACCTGTGCAGTTGTCATTGTTTGCTTGGTGGCGTGGCTAGGAACGCTAAGCCCCTCAATCGAGATGGCCCAAGGGTAATGCCCGCGCAGATCTGAGCAACGCTGGTCGCTCAGATCTGCGTGACGATCATTTCGGGTAGTCAGCGACCACCTCTTGCGCGCCACCCTTTGTGAGGCCCAAGACCTGGTAAGGTTGATGTTTCTGACCATAGTCCATACCAGGCGAACCTGCTGGCATGCCTGGCACTGCAATCCCTGCAAGGCCGGGACGGTCATTCAACTTCTTAATTTCATCCGCCGGAACATGGCCTTCTACGAATTTTCCGCCAATAACTCCCGTGTGGCAGGACGCTAGTCCCTGCGGCACACCCAGCCCTTTCTTGATAGCGCTCATATCGCTTTCCACATGGTCAGTCACCTTGAATCCATTGGATTCCAAGTGCTTGACCCACTCCTTACAGCATCCGCAATTCGCGTCACGGTGGACATCGATGCTGAGCTGCTCTGCAGCTTGTGCAACGCCCATGAGCATCAGCCCCGTAGCGAGGAATAACTTACGCTTCATCATTTTGATGCACCTCTTTAACATTTCGTAGCGCGGTTGCTATGTATTCCTTGTCCGGACTCATTACCTCGCATCCGCACCGTTCCAAGGTAGGTTAAGCGCAACAACTGATCATTGCCGATTACATTTTCGTAAGCTGCCGTCTAGCTGCTTACGCCCTTCCATGCCATGGTGCCTAGGCGCTTTCTGCCACCTGTCAGAGCGATTACATTTGCGTCAGCTTGCGCATCGTTGTCGGTTTCGTAGCACACTTGAGGTACGCCCAGCTGGAGTTCCACCATGAAAATCCTGGTAGCAGAAGACGAACCCAAAACCGGAATGTATCTCCAGCAAGGACTCTTGGAAGCGGGCTTTAACGTCGACCGGGTGCTGACAGGCACGGAGGCATTGCATCAGGCGCTGAACGAGAGTTACGACCTTCTGATTCTGGACGTGATGATGCCCGGGATTGACGGCTGGGACGTCATTCAAAGTGTTCGCGCAGCGGGAAGCTTGGTTCCCGTTTTGTTCCTTACAGCAAGGGACGGAGTCGATGACCGAGTTAGAGGCTTAGAGCTTGGTGCAGATGATTATTTAGTAAAGCCGTTCGCGTTTTCTGAGCTACTCGCTCGCGTCAGAAGCCTGCTGCGTCGGGGTGCCGGTGCTCCCAATCTGACGTCTATCAAAATCGGCGATCTTGAAGTCGACTTGCTCAAACGTCGAGCCTCGCGCTCAGGTCAACGCATTGACCTGACAGCCAAGGAGTTTGCTTTGCTGGAACTGCTGATGCGCCGCAGGGGGGAGGTTCTCTCAAAGTCGCTCATCGCATCCCAGGTCTGGGATATGAATTTCGACAGCGATACCAACGTGATTGAGGTCGCCATTCGCAGGCTTAGGGCCAAGATTGATGATGATTTCGATACAAAGCTGATTCAGACCTCGCGAGGCATGGGCTACATGCTTGATGCCCCGGACGCAGAATGAAGCGCCCGTCTCTAACGCTTCGTCTAAGCCTGATGTTTGTGTGCGCTGTAGTCGCAGTGCTCGTGGTAGCAGGCTTTACCTTCGACGGTTTCAGCCGGCATCACTTCAAGGCACTCGACCGGCAAGCTATGACAGAAAAGCTCGAATCAATTCGTCAAATCATGGACGGTGAAGCTGGCTCAGCTGACCGTTCGGATGTATTGCTTCAGTTACAAGCGTTGTTGGGGGCGCACCAGGAACTCTCAGCCTCGATTGTCATGCAGGGGGGAAAAACGATCTTTGCAACCTCTAACGCAGCTCAGCATCCTTCTATTCCTCCTGATGCCCCTGATGATGATATGTGGGAGTGGACAGACGGAGGCCATCTGTACCGAGGGATGAAAGCCCAAGTTCATTTGGTGAATGAATCAGAGCCACTGACGGCCTGGCTGAGTATGGATATCACAAGCCACATGCATTTCGTGGAGACTTTACGTTGGTGGTTGGTGATAGGTTTGGCGATCAGTGCGTTGGTCAGCGCCGGCTTGGGTTGGTTGGTTGCGCGTAGCGGGTTAAAACCCGTCGCACGGGTGACGCAGGTTGCCGCTTCGATGTCAGCTGGATCGCTGAAAGAGCGAATTCCGATGGATTTTGTGCCCCGTGAGCTTGAGCTACTCGTCACTTCGTTCAATGCCATGCTTGCTCGGCTAGAAGAATCGTTTTCTCGATTATCTAATTTCTCAGCCGATATCGCCCATGAGCTACGTACGCCAATTAGTAATCTGCGAACACATACTGAAGTGATTCTCACAAAAAAGCGTGCGCCAGAAATATATGAGGAGAATCTTTACTCCAATCTGGAAGATCTCAACCGACTTTCAAGCATCATCGATGGCATGCTCTTTTTAGCGAAGTCTGATAACGGTCTGGTTTTACCCGCGAAAGAAAAAGTCGAAATGCGGTCGGTGGTGGAGAAACTTTTAGAGTATTACCAACTGCTGGCAGATGACACCGGTCTGAAGCTACAGGTCATTGGACACGGTGAGGTGCGTGGTGACAGGACTATGCTGGACAGGATGGTTTCCAATTTGCTATCGAATGCGATCCGGTACACGCCCTCTGGTGGCACCATTTCTGTAAAAATCGAGTCGTACGGCAGCATGATCAGTTTATCAGTGCAAAATCCTGGCGAAGAAATCGCCGCTGAACATCTACCTCGGCTGTTTGACCGGTTTTATAGGGTTGACCCTGCGCGAAGGGAGAGCTCTACAAACAATGCAGGGCTGGGTTTGGCAATTGTAAAGTCGTTAGTAGATGCTCATGGCGGCACCGTTGGGTGTGTTTCCGCTGCAGGGCGAACGACTTTTACGATAAGCCTGCCTGCTTGGCCTGTTGCGCATGGGTGAAAGGCTGGGGGCGCTCCGAAATCAGAGCTACCAGGTCGAAACTTCACTTTTAGCTGTCCAATTGTAAGTCCCATTTGCACCGACTACACTCCGCCTCTATGAAACGCTATTTGCGGCTTTGCATGCTTCTTCTGATCAGCTTGACGCTTCCCTTGTCCGGAATGGCGGGCGTTCAGGCACCCACAGAACCTTGCCCCATGAAGACCATGGGCATGGCGATGATGGACGACATGAAGATGGACTGCTGCAACGACATGAAAAGCCCTTCTGAGCACGGAAAGCCTTGTAAGCCGGGCCAAGAATGCAAAACAGGCGGTATGTTGGAAGTTTCGGTCTTTAAGCCCCCTGTCACACTGTTTGATCCTGTAGTCCTTTCCTTTTCTAGCGATTCATTGCCTGTACATACCCCGTCCGGAGTATGGCGACCCCCTCGCGTTTAATTCCTGTCCGACATTGAGCCTCATTCTGCATTAGCGGGATGGACTAGCTGCGCGCATGTCTTTTGACGCGTGCAGTGGATGATTACAGGAATCGTAAACATGAACTCCAAGTGCAATTGCACAGGCTGGTCTCTCGTGGCCGGCCTAGCGGCAAGCGTGCTGGCGTTGCCGAGTTTCGCTGCCGCATTGACGCTCGATGAAGCGTTGCGGCTGGCAGAAAACAATGCGCCGTCGCTGACCGCACAAGACGCGGAAATTCAGGCCGCCAGCAGTACGGCCATCCCTGCTGGTGAATTACCTGATCCCAAGCTCTTGGTGGGCGTGCAGAACTACCCCATCGGCGGCCCGGATCGTTGGAGTATCGACCAGGACTTCATGACCATGCAGATGGTCGGGGTCAGGCAGGAGATGCCCAATAGCGACAAGCGCAAAGCGCGTATCGAAATCGCCGATGCAGCTATTGATCGTGCCTCTGCGGAGCGTCGAGTCGAACGTCTGAAGGTGCGCCAGTCCACGGCGTTGGCCTGGATCAGCAGCTACTCGGTTGAGCGCAAAGATGTGTTGTTCCAGGACTTCTACAAAGAAAACCGCCTGCTGAGCGATACCGTCCGGGCTCAAATTGCCGGTGGCCGTGCTCAACCAGCCGATGCGGTGACACCCAAGCAGGAAGCAGCTCAACTGGCGGAGCAGCAGGACGATCTGATTCTCCAGAGAGCGCAGGCTCATGCGGCCCTCAAACGCTGGATTGGCTCCGCCGCCAACGACAAGCCTGTGGATAGCTTGCCTGAATGGCCCGTCGACACCTCAAGTTACACTCATAAGCTGCAACACCATCCCGAATTGGCAGCGTTTGCGCCGATGACCCGTGAAGCGCAAGCCAAGGTTCGTGAAGCCGTGTCGGAGAAACAGTCGGACTGGAGCTGGGAACTGGATTACCAGCGCCGTGGCCGTGAGTTTGGCGACATGGTAAGTGTGCAATTTTCCTGGGATCTGCCACTGTTTCCTGACTCCCGGCAAAACCCCAAAATCGCGGCCAAACAGGCTGAGCTCAGCCAGCTTGAGGCCGAGCGAGAGGCTCTGTCTCGCGAGCACACCCAGCAACTGGAAAACGAACTAGCTGACTATGAGCGCCTGAATCGTGCCGTGCGTCGAAACCAGGAAAGCCTATTGCCGCTGGCCAAGGAAAAGGTCGAACTCAGCATGGCGAGTTATCGCGTCGGCAAAGGCGATTTAAACGCGGTGGTTGCCGCCCGACGTGAACTCATCGAAGCCCGCCTTAAACAGATCGACGTAGAAGAGCAGCGAGCGCTGACAAGTGCACGTCTGTACTTCGCTTATGGGGAGTCCAGCCAATGATCCTAAAAAAATGGAACGGGGCATTGTTGGTAGGCGTCTCGCTGGCATTCGGGGTTGCCGGGGGTTACTGGTTCGCGCATCAACGCGTGAGCGGAGTACCTGGTGCCAGCCCGGAGCAGAGTCCCAACTCCTCAGAGGAACGCAAGGCTCTGTATTGGTACGATCCCATGTACCCGCAGCAAAAGTTCGATAAGTCGGGTAAATCCCCTTTCATGGACATGCAGCTGGTTCCTCTGTACGCCGGTGGCGCAGGAGATCGTGCGACCGTCAGTATCGATCCGAGTCTGACCCAGAATCTCGGTCTGCGGTTTGCAACAGTCACCCGTGGAATCTTTGACTCCAGCCTTGATGTGACGGGTGTCTTGGCGTTCAACGAACGAGATGTTGCGGTGATACAGGCACGCACCCCTGGCTTTGTGGAACGGGTCTATGCCCATGCTCCCGGTGATGTGCTCAAGGCCAACGCGGCCCTGGCAGATATCCTGGTGCCGGAGTGGGCGGCTGCCCAGACAGAGTTCCTTGCCATTAAGCACAACGGTGATGCTGACCTATTGGCTGCGGCCCGACAGCGAATGCGGCTCACAGGGATGCCAGCTGCGCTGATCACCCAGGTAGAGCGCAGTGGCAAAGTCCAGCCGAACCTGACCCTCACCAGTCCTATCAGCGGCGTGCTGCAAGAGCTGAATGTACGTGCGGGTATGACCGTGTCGGTTGGCGATACTCTGGCCCGCGTCAATGGCTTGAGCAGTGTCTGGTTAGCCGTGGCCGTTCCAGAATCGGATTCCGGAGCTATCACCGTGGGGCAGGCAGTCGAAGCGCGTCTGCCAGCCTTCCCAGGAACTACACTTGGCGGCAACGTCAGCGCGATTTTGCCCGAGACCAATCCGGACAGCCGCACACTTCGGGTACGTGTCGAGTTACCCAATCCGGACGGGCGTCTCAAGCCGGGTTTGACGGCGCAAGTACGCCTGAATCGTTCGACCGAGCAAAGTGTATTGTGGGTGCCGAGTGAGGCGGTGATTCGCACTGGCCGACGAGCTCTGGTGATGCTCGCCGAAGACGCTGGCCGCTACCGCCCCGTGGAGGTGTTCCTTGGGCAGGAAAGCGATGGCAAAACTGCGATAGTGAAAGGTCTGGAAGCAGGCCAGAAGGTGGTTACATCTGGCCAGTTCCTGCTCGACTCGGAGGCCAGTCTTAAAGGCATTGTTGCTCGCACGGATGAAGAGTCGGCACCCAGTGAAACAGCCTCCAGTCTTCATGAGGCTGATGGTCAGATCGTTGAGATCAACGACAAAGAAGTCACGCTCGCCCATGCGCTACCAAGGCATCAACGCCAACATCATGTCCTTGGGCGGGATTGCCATCGCCATTGGCGCTATGGTCGATGCCGCTGTGGTGATGATCGAGAACGCCCACAAGAAGGTTGAGGCATGGCACGCGGCCAATCCGGGGGAAGAACTGAAGGGTGAACGTCATTGGCATGTAATGACCGAAGCGGCGGCAGAGGTAGGCCCCGCGCTGTTCTTCTGTTTGTTGATCATCACCCTGTCGTTCATTCCGGTGTTCACGCTGGAGGCTCAGGAAGGAAGGTTGTTCGGCCCTTTGGCTTTCACTAAGACCTACGCCATGGCGGCAGCGGCGGGATTGTCAGTGACCTTGGTGCCCGTGCTGATGGGCTACTGGATTCGAGGACGAATCCCCAGTGAGCAACAGAACCCGTTGAACCGGTGGTTGATACGGATCTATCAGCCAGCCCTGGACGCAGTCTTGCGTCGACCAAAGATCACAATGGTGGTGGCACTGTTGGTGTTTGCCAGTGCGCTATGGCCAATGTCCCGTTTGGGCGGCGAGTTTCTCCCCCCGTTGGACGAGGGCGATCTGCTCTATATGCCTTCAGCCCTGCCGGGATTATCGGCGCAGAAAGCGGCGCAATTGCTGCAGCAGACCGACCGCCTGATCAAGACCGTGCCCGAAGTCGAACACGTCTTCGGTAAAGCGGGGCGCGCCGAAACCGCCACCGACCCGGCACCGCTGGAGATGTTCGAAACCACTATCCAGTTCAAGCCACACGAGCAATGGCGCCCTGGCATGACCCAGGAGAAACTGGTGGAAGAACTGGATCGAGTGGTACGAGTTCCAGGGCTGACCAATATCTGGATACCGCCGATTCGCAACCGTATCGACATGCTGGCCACCGGGATCAAAAGCCCCATCGGAGTAAAAGTTGCCGGCACAAACCTGACCGAGATCGATGCAGCAACTCAGGCGGTCGAGCGGGTGGCCAAGGATGTACCCGGTGTCAGCTCGGCTCTGGCCGAGCGACTGACCGGTGGCCGCTATATCGATGTAGATATCGACCGCAAGGCCGCCGCCCGCTACGGACTGAATATCGCTGATGTGCAGTCCATTGTGGCTGGCGCTATCGGTGGTGAAAACGTAGGGGAGACAATCGAAGGTCTCGCACGTTTCCCGATCAACGTACGTTACCCACGGGAGTGGCGTGACTCGCTCGGCGCCCTGGAGCAATTGCCGATCTACACCCCGTTAGGGAGTCAGATCACCTTGGGAACGGTGGCGAAGGTTAAGGTCAGCGACGGGCCGCCGATGCTCAAGAGCGAGAATGCACGGCCTTCAGGCTGGGTGTACATCGATGTGCGTGGTCGGGACATTGCTTCGGTGGCCGCCGATCTACGCCGGGTCGTCAATGAGCAGGTCAAGTTGCAGCCAGGCATGAGCGTCAGTTACTCAGGACAGTTCGAATTTCTGGAACGGGCCAACGCACGGCTCAAACTGGTAGTGCCGGCCACGCTGTTGATCATTTTCGTGTTGCTCTACCTGACTTTTGCCCGATTCGATGAGGCCTTGCTGATCATGGCCACATTGCCATTCGCACTGACTGGTGGAGCATGGTTCCTCTATCTGCTGGGATTCAACTTGTCGGTCGCCACCGGAGTCGGCTTTATCGCCTTGGCCGGGGTTTCTGCCGAGTTCGGCGTGATTATGCTGCTCTACCTGAAAAACGCCTGGGCCGAGCGTGAAGACCTCGGCGACAGCACTGAGCGCGGGCTGGTGGCGGCGATTCGTGAAGGCGCTGTGCAGCGCGTTCGACCCAAGGCCATGACCGTGGCGGTCATCATTGCCGGTCTGTTACCCATCCTGTTGGGCGGCGGCACCGGCAGCGAAGTCATGAGCCGCATCGCCGCGCCCATGGTCGGCGGCATGGTCACGGCACCCTTGCTGTCCCTGTTTGTCATTCCGGCAGCGTATCGCCTGATGCGTCGCCGTCACCTCCAAGTTGAACCCAACCTCACTCAAGGAAAAGTCGTATGAAACTGACCCTGATTGCAGCTGCTAGCACCGCACTTACGCTTTCAATTTCTGCCCTGGCAGAGGACATGCCGGGCCGGAAAATGGACAGTATGGAGGGCATGCAGATGAAGCAAGAAACAAAGCAGGTTCCAGTAGCCACCGCCGACGGAACGATCAAGGCTATCGATCCTACGAAGGATACCGTGACCATTGCCCACGGCGCTGTTCCATCAGTGCAATGGCCGCCGATGACTATGGCGTTTTCCGCGACAGAGGATCAGTTGAAAGGGCTGGCAGCCGGAGACCGTGTCTCGTTTACCTTTCGTCTAGAGGGTGGCAAAGCCACAATCGTTTCTATAAGAAAATGAGCCTGCGATGCTAAAAAACCGGCACGGTTCGTCGTGTCGGTTGCAGTTCAAGTATCGCCAAACGTTGCGATAGCGACATCTCCACTGGCCGCATCGACGCTTCGATCAACAATCAGAATATCCCCCGATGCTGCTCAGCGATCTTTACCAGGTAGGCAATCCTCACAGCTGTGTCTTTTACATCGACTGAACGGATTCCACTTCCACGTATTTGTATTTCTTCCTAGCAGCCTTCACAGCTTCTTGCTCAGCAAGCAACGAACTCAGCGTGTCGGCCTCATGGATCAGCTCGTGCATCTTCCCCTCAAATTCGTTTCCAACTCGAAGCGTGACCCTGAGCCTAGGCGTGAACGGTTTCGCCGGTTTCTTCTTGGTTGCAGAGTCAGCTATCGGCTTTGTGAAGACGACTTCTGTCACAGGTTCCGGTGCTGGAGATGCAAGAACCTCTTCAGGCTTAGCTGTACCGAATAAGGCGCGGCGCATTTCTTCTTCAGTTAAATCAGCTTTCATAAATCGTCTCTATAGAACAGCAATTAACTCAACAAGTTGTTTGGAAAGGCTTACGCCAAGAGGCCCTATGGAGCAGGCGGAGATTTCAAATCCCTAGGTCAATTTCAAGACAAAAACCCCTCCAGGCTCGGGAAAGTTGCACCTTCGGCAGTCGCGTAATGAGCCCGTCTGCTAGGTCACTGGCGTGCCGGGAGTACAGCATTACGGTGTCTGAAACCGGTGTCCGATCCGCAACGAATGCACCCACTCGCTCCTGAGCAATTTTCAGTATATTCAGGACTTCTCGGCTCACCTGTTTGGTGGACAGGTATTCCACGACTGGCTTGGGCGGAGGCGCAGCGTGACTCCACATTTCTATGACTACCTTGAGGAGCCCGTCTGAGCCAAAATGCTTGAGAGCCATTTCCCACAACTGACCTTCCTGCACCATATCCAGGCGACCCCTAGTCATTGCGGAGTTCTACCCACTTGAGACTCTTTCTTGATTGCGAGTTTACCCGGCTATCAGCAGCAGCGAAGCTGATATCACTCGCATTGGTGGCTGAGGATGGGCGCGAATTCTACGTGGAATTGCTCGAAGGTTGGCAAGAAGAAGACTGCAGTGATTTCGTAAAGAAAATCGTGCTTCCGCAGCTGTGGGGTGGGAGCTATGCGCTGCCCATAGTTGAAGCCAGGAAGTCGCTGTTCAGGTTTCTGACGTCGTTCAAAAAGGAGATCGAGATCGTCACGGACGCTCCCCAGTTCGACTGGGAGCTTTTTTGCGATCTGGTCTATGACGGCGGACGATGGCCCAGAATCGTTCGTAATTTCCCCACTGACGCGACGACACTTACTCCGACTAGCGAGGGTGAAGAGCTGCCTCACCACGCCTTGCTCGACGCCAAGATTATCGCTGGCATGTTCAGTTAAATATAAACGACTTGGAGCCTTCGCAGTGTTATACCGCCCTCTCCAGACAAGCTCTCATCAATCCCTTCTCCAAAACACTAGCGGCTCGCTAGACTCGCACTCGGCCCGCCAGTGCGTGGGCAAGTAGAAACCATATCTCGATCAAGGACGAAAGCACATGCCATCCATGCGCCCCTCACAGTACGCCATGCAACAGCGCGCGGATGGCGGCCCATTCCTTCGTTTCGACAATGGTGAAGCGAGAGGGTTGAGCGAGGGAGAACTCGAAGCACTGGAGTCGGGCGAATACGACGAAAATGACTACTATGGCCCCACACTCGTTTTCTACAGCGATGTACCCCTGCCGGACAATGGGTCAGGCTGGCATCTCCTATTGATGGTCACCTCCGAGTATTTGACCATTTATCCTATCAACGCCCGCTCGGAACACTCTGAGTACGGTAAGCCCAAGTACAACAACATCCAGTCGATAGTGATTACTCGCCCTGTCTTCCAAGAATATCCACATCCTAACAATCAGGATGAGCTTGAGGATTTACTAGGACTTCTCCCTGCAGGGCTCACCAAAGACTGGCGCTACGGTCTCGGCTTCCACTACGAGTACCGATATATCATCCAGGCTTTAAATGATCTGGAGGGGATCGACACACTGTTTCTGCATGGTGGGCCAGGGAATTTTGATGCGAAAATCGAGGGCAATCATTTCTGTTTAGGCGTTGCTCAGCTTGGGAAAATGGAGCGAAGCCTTGATCGGCTAACTCAGCGGCATCAGCGAGAAACCGCTGCCGACAAAAAACTTGTTTGCTACACGGGGCTCCTGCACAAAGCGGCCCCCGAGCTTTATCCTCCACGTGAACGCAAGCTCCCGCCAGATCTGCTTGCAAATCTTGTAGCGCTGGGGTCAGTGGCGACTCGTCTATCACCCAAAGATCAAAAGCAGGCAGTCATGCTTGCCCAGCAAAGCGTCTCCGCGCTGGCGAAATCTTCACCGAAAACCCTGTATCAGCTGAGGTCTGAGATTGAGCTCATAACGCTCGGCGAACTCATTGAGGTGTACCGGAAAATGCTGGAAAGCAACGCCGCCGAGAACAAGTGGCAACGCTTCCTGAGTGAGCACTCTTTCGTACTCGACATGGCGTTCGGTTATCCCGTCAAGATGATTGCAGAACAGCCCTATGTAGGTGGTAAAGACATCAGAGGTCAAGGGGGCCAGTATTCCGACTTCTTGATGGCTGCGAAGGCCACCGGAAACCTTGCTCTGATCGAGATCAAGCACCCTCAGCACGACCTGCTCGGAAAAGCCTACCGCAAGACCTACGTACCCTCTTACGAGCTCAGCGGATCCGTGGCCCAGGTCATTAGCCAGCGAAGCGTTCTGCAGAAGAACATTCTCGGTCTGAGCGAGGATCTCGATGACCGTGTCCACGCACATGCCGTGGCGGCCATTGTCATCATTGGCCGTACCCCATCAAAGATTGGTGAGCAGCGAGCCTTCGAGCAGTATCGGAACAGCCTCAAGGATGTCCTGGTGATTACCTTCGACGAGATGCTAGGTCGGCTTGAGGGCATTCATAAAGCTTTGACGCCAAAACCGCCAGTAGCGCACTTGCCCCTCAGCGATGAAGACTTACCATTTTAGAATGTCCGTCACTGGATAGAGGGGCCGCTGAGGCTGTACAGCAGTTTTGGGTCGCCCAAAGAGGTCGGGCTGCTGATCTATGGTGTCCAGACTGATCAGGGGTTGAAAGCCACCCCGTGAATCTGACGATCAGGATAGCAAGCGGAGCGCGCAGGCGCTAAATGAGCCAGAGGCCTGTGGGTGGGCGCCCGCCAAGGCAGAAACCCGGATTTTCCGGGTTGCTTCACGACACCCGTCCCTGAAGAGGGGCAAGCCCACAACAACGATCAACGACTACTGGAGGCGATCAGGTGTTGGCAGATACCTGTCTCCCGCTATGCGCATGAACTCACGCAGACTACGCCGTCCGACATCACGCCTAAACGTCGCAATGACATACTTGGAGTTGACCGTGTTGATCACCCAAAACCTACCTTCCTTCGTAACAGACTGAATGTCCGATGTCCGAATCAACCTACCATCTGCAAATCGTTGGTACGGCCCAGGGCAAATGTGACTGAACACAACGCCAACTGCACTGCATGCATGAATATGGACATTCACCAGATAGGCTGTGACCAGCCCGCCGTAGTCTTGACTCACTGCTTTGGCGATGCGAAGGAGGTCGAAGTCCGAGTAGCGCTTTTCGTGTAAATCGACTGCAACAGTATTGATGTCGTCCATGGCTACACGGCCTCAGACGCTGAGGCTACGCCGGTGGTCGCAGCACTGTGCCGATATAGCTCCCTGACCCCAACCAAGGCATCAACATCCAGATCGCGCTGATGAGTATTGACGTACACCTCACCACTCTCGACCTGCAGAACACAGATTGGCACTTCTGCCTGGTTGAAACCCATGGAAAGTGATTTCAGCTTTTCCATCTTCCAGCCTGACCCTTTGTTCATCCATGCCGGGGTAACGACCTGGACATCTTGAATGACCATGCTCTCGTCTTGGGAGACCAGCAGCTCCACCAAGCGAGGCTCATCGTTCAGCATCTCTTCATAAGCTACGAATCGCCCCTCATGCCGGCGCTTGAGGCTCACGTGATACCAATGTGTGACCAAGGATCGCGACATGGCGTGGAAGTGAGCGAGACCGTCCCCGAACATACCCACCGGGCCGGCCTGGTCTTGCATGCTAATCCTGAACATCGTGTTTCTCGAGTGAAGCAGGCCCGACCGGCGCACCTGCGGTTAACATAGGCCGAATATTGTCTTGAGCGATGCGGTCATCTCGCGGCCCTTGCCCACCAGCACATACACCGTGTTCCGGGTCTCGAACAAACAAACGCCGTCGAACGACTTGCACAGCGTCGAGCGTACCCAGCTCCCCGGCGGGAATCGGCCATGACCGTCAAAGGTCACACAATGTGCATACATGAACATCGGCTCCAAGCCTGTCGCACGTACCTTGGCAAGTGACTCAGGAGACTCGTCCACGTGGAAAATGAGCCAATCTTCGACGGTGCAATACGCCTTGCGTGGAAAGCGCTCAGATACCAGAACCTCAATTTCTGCGGGAGACAGCGACGTGCCAGCGGAGGAAATCTCGCCCTCCTGCAGCAGTCCAGGTTCTGAAGAATTATCCATAAATTGCAGCTCCTAGAAAAAGCGGACAGAAAACGGAGCTTTCTGCGGGTGCAAATCAGCGAGCGTTGATGCCTAAGTGGCCATCGCAATGACTATATACATTTGTTTGGCCTCGATCAAACCCGGCATACCGTCCTCTTTTTGGGAGAGGTTGCTCTGATGTCTTTGCGGAAGGCTTACGCAGCGACGCTGCAGTGGCTGAGAGTGAAGCGAGGCTTATCGCAAGCTGATTTTCCGGGTCAAGCTGATCAAGCCCACATCAGTAGGTTGGAAGCCTCAAAGACTTCAGCCAGCGTCGATCTGAGCGCAGATCTAGCTCATGCTTTGGGCCTGAGGCCTCTATCATTTCTGACACTTGTGGCTGCAGCTGATGAGGGCAAGACAGCGCGTTCTGTCTTGGATGAAGCGCTTGCTGAATTGACGCAACTCGGTGTATTGGATGAGGTTTTGCCAAGTGAGCCAAAAGCGCTTATCCCTCCCCAAACGGCGGCAGTAGTAGAGAAACTCAGCAAGGTACAGAAACTGAAAAGCACAGGGCTCTCACAAACTGAAGTAAGCAGGCTGCTAGGAATGCCCAGAACCACTGTCCGGCGCCTATGGCATCCTGAAGATTGACTGAGGTGTACAACCCATCACTGATGAAGGTATCAGCGCTGATGGTTCCGTGCCATTCTTGGAGGAACAAGGCCGCAACTGCGGCCTTGTTCTATTCAGGGTGTCACTCGTGTGAGTGTCCGTGTTCAGCGGACTCGGAGGTTTCTCCTTTCTCACCACCGCCGCATGCCGTCATCAGGCCGAAGAAGCAGATCAGGAGCATCGAACGAAACAGAGTGGTTGGGGTTTTCATTGGAAGGACTCTTCAAAATTTGGATGAAATAAATGGTCTGGTGCTGGCGGAGCGCTGAATTTTCCGCAGCAGGACAGCCATCGCTGTTTTGAATTACTGTTTGACGCTCAAGTAATCGCCGGTTGTATTCAGCGCGATGGTCACGGCGTTGTTGCTGCGATTACGCCAAAACCAACCATGGGTGCCGTCAAAAATGGCGGTAAATTCACCCTTGTCACTTTTGACCTGCTTGCCCTTGCTGTAGCTGTGGAAGTACCCCTTCTCACCGTTGTAGGGTTCGCCATGGGTATCGAAGTTCACAGGCCCACCAACCGCAGTCCATTCATAGCTGACAGACTTGCCCTTCAAGACTTCGAGCTTTATTTCCGTCCCTTCTCCGGGCTTGAGCGTGACGCTCATTTGATTAGTCTTCAAAGCTGAAGTGGGTGTGGGCGCCGGCTGAGCAACAGGTTTCGCAATAGGCTGGACTGGCGCAACCAGTGGAGCTGGAGCAGCAGCTTGCGGTGGCGCGGCATCCGCCAAAGCTTCCTGAGCAAGGATGATCTTCAATTCGCCCATTTGGGTCAGTCCCAGTGCTCGGCCCACACCCGTTGGATCGACGGCATATTCCGAAGCCATAACAACTGTCACCAGCAGGCCGACCGCAGTCAGCAGGGCAATGACAGTGGAGCGCACCAGTTTGCGGGTGCTTGGCAATTCATTAACAGTTGGAAGCGGAGTATTAAACATGGTCAGAATTCCTTACGCGGAGACAAACAGGCCGGTGATCTGGTAACCCATCAAGAGGAAACCGGCACTCATCATGGCGACGTTGGCGGTATAGGCGTGGCGCCAGAAACTGCCGGTGCGCCGCCAATACCCCATCAGAATGAGAATCGCGCTTAGGGCCAGCAGTTGGCCGATCTCAACACCAACGTTGAAGGCGATCAGGTTCGGAATCAGGCCATCCGGTGAGATCTCGTATTCCTGAATCTTGGTCGCCAGACCAAAACCGTGGAGCAAACCGAAAATTAGCGTCGCCACTTTGGTGTTGGGTTGGAAACCGAACCAGCGCTGGAATGCGCCCAAGTTGTCGAGCGCCTTGTACACCACCGAGAAGCCGATGATGGCGTCGATGATGTACGAGCTGATGCTGACCTCAGTCAGCACGCCCAGCAGCAGCGTGACCGAATGGCCTACAGCGAACAGCGTGACATACAGCCCCACGTCTTTCAGGCGATAGAGGAAGAAGATCACCCCGAACAAAAACAGCAGGTGGTCGTATCCGGTCATCATGTGCTTGGCGCCCATGTAGATGAAGGGCACCAACATGACGCCGGAGCTTTCCTGAATGAAGCCCTTGTCGCCTTCCGCAACAGCGTGAGCCATCGCCTCGGGCATTCCGAGGAAAAGTGCAGCGACGAATAAAAACAACAGCAATAGGGGGCGGTGCGAAGGCGTAATAAACGCGCCAGCGCCGCTCATCAAGTACGAATGCATAGATTAATCCTACGTTGCAGAGATCGAAGGCCGCAGTGCGGCCAAGGTCAAGATGCGAACGAAGGACGGGGTGGACGCTCGATCAAAAATATCGGCGGGAGGGGAACAGAGTGTCGAATCACATCGACCCGGATGGATAGCATTGGGGATGTCGCCAGCATCAACGCCGCTGTGAATTGCGGTGTTTCGTGCTGGTGATCAGGGGTCAATGGCGAATGGTAGTGATCTGAAAGACTCGAGTAGCTGGATGAAGCCTCTTCGCCGTGGGAGTGATGGGCGTCTTGCGTGATCTCCCAGGCTGGCTGTTTCGACGCCACTGATAACGAATAGGTATGCCCGGCCCAAGCCACCAACATGGCGAGAGCAAGCGCGATTACCACCGTAGTTGTCAGTGTTCTGCTGAACATGGCGTTAGGGTTTCAACTCGGATTATAGGGCTTTTACGCGTTTGACCGGATCCCCCTAGGGGGGATAGGATGCCAGCGTAATTCATTGAGGCCTGAGGCTCAAGTCATGAGTGAGCACGAACACGAACACGAACACAGCCATCCCCACACCCACCAAAGTCACGAGGCGATCATCAAACGTCTCAAGCGGGCGGACGGGCATTTACGCGGCATCATCACCATGATCGAAGAAGGTCGTGAGTGCGTTGACATTGCCCAGCAGCTTCACGCGGTCGAAAAAGCCGTTTGCCAAGCCAAACGTACACTCATCCAGGATCACATCGATCACTGCCTGGAAGACACCGTTTCGGCGTTAGGCAATGGCGAGCGCGCACCGCTGGAAGCCTTCAAACAAATCACAAAGTACCTCTAAGTCGACATGCCGAACTTCGCTGAACTGCTGCAACAAGGTGGGGCTAACGCCTGGCTGTATTTCCCGAGCGCTATCTTGCTGGGTGCTTTGCATGGCCTGGAACCGGGACACTCGAAAACCATGATGGCTGCGTTCATCGTGGCCATCCGTGGCTCGGTTAAACAGGCTGTTTTGTTGGGACTCGCCGCGACGCTATCGCACACCGCAGTGGTCTGGCTGGTCGCAATCGGTGGCATGTATCTGGGCAAAGGCCTGGACGCGCAAACCACCGAGCCGTACTTCCAGCTCGCGTCTGCTGCACTGATCATCCTGATTGCTCTGTGGATGCTGTGGCGTACCTGGCGTGGCGAGCAGATGTTTAAGCTTGAGCAGGATGATCACCACCACCACGGCGAGCATGACCATGATCATCATGATGAGACTCACCGAATCGATACTGGCCACGGCCATGTCGAACTGTCGATCTTCGAGAAAGGCATGCCACCGCACTGGCGCGTGAGGACATTGAGCGGGCACGCCTGGGCAGCCTCAGATGTTCGCCTGATCACGACGCGTCCGGACGGCAGTACCCAATCGTTCGCTTTCGTCGAGCGCCAAGGTTTCCTGGAGTCGACGGTCGATATTCCGGAGCCGCATGAGTTCAGGGCTCGATTGAGCCTTGGACATGCCGGGCATTCCCATGATTACGATCTGACGTTCCAAGAGCATGCTCACGGGCATGCGCATTCCGAACTGGAAGGTCTGGAGCTATCGATTGATGGCTATCAGGATGCGCATGAACGTGCTCATGCCAACGATATCCGTAAACGCTTCACCAACCGCGAAGTCACCACGGGCCAGATCGTCATGTTCGGTCTGACTGGCGGTCTGATTCCTTGTCCGGCAGCCATTACCGTTCTGTTGCTATGTCTTCAGGTTAAAGAAGTCGCGCTGGGAGGCATGCTTGTCCTGTGTTTCAGCACAGGATTGGCGCTCACCTTGGTCACTGTAGGTGCTGCTGCGGCAATTGGTGCTAAGCAGGCCTCCAACCGTTGGCCTTGGCTGGGCACCGTGGCTCGTCGTGCTCCGTACCTGTCCAGCGTGCTGATCATTGGTGTTGGTCTGTACGTGGGCTTCCATGGCTGGATCGGGCTGAACGCTTGAGGCAAGTCTTTGGTGTTTGAACTCACGAGCTACATTGGTCTGTTCGTGGCGGCATTCGGTGCCGCGACGTTATTGCCGATGCAGTCTGAAGCCGTGCTGGTCGGGATGTTGCTCTCCGACCGGTACGTCGTTTCTACGCTATTGGCTGTAGCCACTGTTGGCAACGTGCTTGGCTCCGCACTGAACTGGCTTCTGGGCCGTTCCGTTGAGCGATTCCGCCACAAGCGCTGGTTCCCCGTGAGCGAGAGCAAGTTAGAAAAAGCCCAGCAGTCCTATCTGCGCTACGGGCGCTGGTCACTGTTGTTGAGCTGGATGCCCATCATTGGCGACCCGCTGACAGTCGTCGCCGGAGTCATGCGCGAGCCAATCTGGAGTTTCCTGCTGATTGTCACCCTGGCCAAGGGCGTTCGTTATCTCGTGCTGACCGCCGTCACGCTGGGGTGGGCATGACGATGCTTACTGTCCCGCTTTCCCCACTCAAGAGCCGAAGCAGTAGCCTGGATCTGATCAAGTGGCTAGCGATGTTGACCATGGTTATCGATCACTTGCGGTTGGTGTGGCCGGAGATGAGCAACCTGTTCATTCCGGGAAGACTTTCCTTTCCGTTGTTCTGTGTCGCCATTGCGGCCAACGTGGCGCGCTCCAAACAGGGCGAGTTGTTGACGGCGGCGAATGGTCGATACCTTGCCTTGATGCTGGTGTTCGCCGCCATTTCAGAAGTGCCTTATCGCTACATCAGCACCTCGGGATCATTCAACGTGTTGGTGACGCTGGCATTGGGCCTGGTGATTGCCTGGGGATGGCAACATCGCACCCTGTTGAGCAGCGCTATGGCGTTATTGGCCGCCGCGATTGCCTACGTGCTGGATGATCCACTTATGTACGGCTTCTACGGTGCACTTGTTCCTGCGGCTGTCTTAATGGCAATTAAAGGCCCCGGTGTTCTTTGGCTGCTGCCTGCGGCTCTATGCTTGATGAGCAATACGCGAAGTAGCATCGTAACCAGGGCGCTGGACTTGGAAGTCTATTCATTGGTGGCGTTGAGCACCGCGTTCGCGGCGCCGCTGATCGGACTCTGGCTACTGCGTCAGACCTTCACCTTCAAGGTCTGGCCGGTGCGGCAATGGGGATACTGGTTCTATCCGGGCCACCTTGCCGCTTTGCAAGCGCTAAGGTTGCTGGTCTGAATACCGGTCACCAGCTTTAGCAAGTCCTAGGAACTCACGATCATCTGTTGGGCCATCGGCGATGCTGATCATCGATCACGTATGGATGTTCGTGATCCACACCGTCCTGGCCGTCGATGTGCGTGTGATCGCCCGGGAGATTCTCATGGGTGTGTTTGATCGACTCCTGGTCATGAACTGGGCGCCAGATCACGATGCTGACCAGCAGTGCACTGCCTGCCACCACAGCGAGGCCAACAAACGACGCCGTGAGGCTGATGTTGGCTCCCAGCCATCCCGCCAGTGGATAAGTAATCAACCAGCAAGCATGGGACAGCGCAAATTGGGCGGCAAACAACGCCGGGCGATCTTCGGCATGTGCCGAGCGACGCAACAGGCGACCGCTCGGAGTCTGGGCCAGCGAATAGCCCACCCCGAGCACCATCCACAGCGGCAGCAGGAAGTTGTAGGTGGTCAGGTTGATACCGACAGCCAAGCCTGCGACCAGTATTGCTCCGCCACACAACATGGCCGTTCGGTCTTTGATGTTTTTCAGCAGGCGAGGCAAGACCAGGGCCGAGATCATGGAACCACCACCAAACGCAGCCAGCGCCAATGCCGTTGAGCTTTGGGGCAGAGCGAAGCGCGACTGAACCAGCACCACGGTGTTGACGATGACCATGGCACTGGCAGCCGCTACCGTCAGGTTGAGAGCCAGCAGCCCTCGCAGGCGGGGCGTCGCTAGGAATATGCGCATGCCACGGGTAGTTCGTTCATAGATGCTGCGTCGTGGTACTTGCTTCGCCTTTGGCAACAACACCGTGGCGACTAGGGCGGCAGAAGCGAGGAAGCCGATGACCGTGCCGGCGAAAAGGTTATGGAAGCTGATCACGGTCAGCAGTGCGGCAGCGAGCATCGGGCTCGCGACACTTTCAAGATCGTAGGCCAGGCGCGATAACGACAGCGCACGCGTGTAGTCGTCTTCATCCGGCAGGATGTCTGGAATGGTCGCTTGGAACGTTGGAGTGAACGCTGCCGATGCGGACTGAAGGACGAAAATCAGCACGTAGATTTGCCAAACCTCGGTCACAAACGGGAGAGCAAGTGCGACCAGCGCCCGCACCAGATCCAGCGAGACAAGCATGGCTCTGCGAGGCAGGCGCTCTGCAAAAGCCGCTGCAATGGGCGCTACGCCAATGTAGGCCGTCATTTTGATAGCCAATGCCGTGCCGAGAACGGCACCTGCTTGGGCGCCTGCTAGATCGAACGCCAGTAAACCGAGCGCAACGGTGGCAAGGCCAGTACCTACGAGTGCAATCACTTGAGCCAAGAAAAGATGGCGATAGGTTCGGTTGGCTAGGATTTTCAGCATGAGAAATCTCAAAAGGAAACGCGTGCGCCTATCTGGTTACTGAGATTTCCCGAAGATAAAAGAACTACGAGTTTCTCGTTTTCAGATGATTTTATATCCCCCCTAGGGGGATATGAATTCATCCTAAACCAGAGCCGGAAGTAGCTCAAGAAATAAGCATCCGACCTTTGATCGAGTCTCCGGAGAAGTAGCTTGCTCAGTGAAGGCACTTAGCCATACGCTGCCGGGCGTGAGACCTCTCACGGATATAAAAATATGAGCAAGGAGCAAGCCCTGATGAAACTGTCCGCCATTTTGATCGCCGCTTTACTTTCGATTACGTCCGTTGCTGCCTTCGCGCACAGCGGCGGTACTGATTCAAAAGGTTGCCATCGCAACCATAAAACCAACGACTACCACTGCCATTAAATGGCAAAAGCCCAGCGTCAGGCTGGGCTTTGGTGTGAGCTGGTCACTTCAGATCCGAAGGGGCCTTGGTGTCTGACGGACGCTGTTTAATCCGCTGGTGCCAGCTAGCGCAACAGATGTACTGCTAGACCAGCGAGCGCACAGGCCATCAGTACCTGAATGACGCCGCGCTTGAAGCGGAACAATGCTATTGCGGCTGCGATGGCGATCAATGCAGAGGGCCAGTCGAGGTTACCGCTGAAGCCTTTAGGCCAAAGCACGTGATACCCGAAGAAGCACGCCAGATTGAGGATCACCCCAACTACGGCGGCGGTGATGGCGGTAAGCGGTGCAGTGAACTTGAGTTCGTTGTGGGTCGACTCAACCAGAGGCCCACCCGCAAGGATGAACAGGAACGAGGGTAAAAAGGTGAACCAGGTCACCAGGGCGGCTGCGACAGCTCCGGCCAGAAACACCTGATCAGCCCCGAACACTTGCGAGACATAGGCCCCGACGAAGCCGACGAAAGCCACCACCATGATCAGCGGCCCTGGCGTGGTTTCCCCCAGCGCAAGGCCGTCGATCATCTGTGTCGGGGTTAGCCAGCCATAGTGACCGACTGCGCCTTGATAGACATACGGCAGTACGGCATAAGCCCCGCCGAAGGTCAGCAATGCAGCTTTGGTAAAGAACCAGCTCATCTGGGTCAGGGTTCCTTCCCAACCAAAGAGCGCGGTCAAAACACCCATCGGCAAAGCCCATAGCAAGGCGCCAATAAGTGCGAGCGAGGCCAACTTCAACCAGCTGAACCGAGCATGTGCAGGGGACGGAGTGTCGTCATCGATTAAGGCCGGGCCGAAGGATTTTTTGGCGGCGCTATGGCCACCGGCTCTGAACTTCTCAGGTGCCAATCGCCCGCCGAGATATCCAATCAATGCTGCCCCTAAGACGATCAGCGGGAACGGAACATTGAATGCAAAGATCGCAGCAAATGAAGCCGCTGCTATCGCCCACAGCCAATTATTCTTCAGAGCCCGAGAGCCGATTCTATGCGCCGCCTGCACCACGATGGCCGTCACGGCGGGCTTGATGCCGTAGAAGAGTCCGGCTACCACGGGTACTTCGCCGAACGCGATGTACATCCACGACAGCGCGATCAGGATGAATAGTGAGGGCAGCACAAATAGCGCGCCGGCGATCACGCCTCCCCACGTTCGATGCATCAGCCAACCAATGTAAGTCGCCAATTGCTGAGCCTCGGGCCCTGGCAACAACATGCAGTAATTGAGGGCATGCAGAAATCTGCGTTCTGAAATCCAGCGTCTCCGCTCCACCAACTCCTGGTGCATGATCGAGATCTGGCCTGCTGGCCCACCGAAACTAATGAAACCGAGTTTCAACCAGAACCAGAACGCCTCACGCAGGCTGATCTGCTCAGGCCTCGATAGATCCGCTTCAACCTCTGGTGCCAGAACCTTACTCATCGAGTTGCTCCTCTCTCATGAACCCGGCAAGCAGGCCATCGAAGATGGCGCACGCGGCAGCCATTAGTAGGTCGTCGTCGGTAATGGTTTCTCGCAGCCCTGCCAGTACACGTTCGATGCCGGCAGCCTCTACCGGCTGAATACCGCCGACATCGAGGTAATGCACAAGGGCAGCCATGCGCCCTAGACCTGGTTCCTGGATTTCAAAACTGGCTTGGAGGGTTTCGAAAGTGACGCGGTTACCAACATGGCTGAAGGTCGCGCCATCAAAATCAAAACCCAAGGCATCGACGGGGCAATCCTGTGGAGTGTTCAACCAGCGGATCTGAGCTTGCGGGTCAATGAAGCGGCGAATCAGCCAAGCACAGGCCAGCCGGTCGACCCAAGGACGTTTGCGGGTTGCCCAGATACGGCCCTGATATTCGTCAATATTGAGTGCCGTTATCGGTTGGTCACTGCTGTGGGGCTCATCAGAACACAGGGCTCTACTGACCGCCGTCTCTAACTCCTGCAGAGCCGAATCGATCTGCTGCTTCGGCTTACCTGGAAAGTAATCGATGCTCGCTATCTGATCGTAGGTTTTGCGCAGCTTACGAATTTGCTTGGTCGTTGCCAGCGCATTTTCAGCATTCAACTGCCGACGGCAGTCTTCGATCTCTCCACCAAGCTTGGTGTAATCATCGTTACGGTCGAAAAGCTCGATAAAGCGCTCACCGTCCGGGTCGACGACCGGCAGGATGTAAGCGGTGCCATTGATCGCCAAGATATCTCGCTCGACAGAAGTCAGAGCCTCGCGACAGACACTCGTATCAGGCAGTAGATAAGCACCATCACGCAGAACCGCCGCACCTGAGGCTTTCAAGGCTCGCCATGCTCGCATACGCTCGGTGGCATTGGCGGTAGGCAGACAAAGAATAAGTGCAAGCCAGTTTTTCATGTAGAGGTTATTACGATTAATGTATTAATCGTTACGTTACACTTGGCTGTGGCGTTTGGGAAGCGACAATCAACACGGGCTTGCTGATAGCGCGTCCGGCGCCAAATGTCGTGCGGACGGGTCTGGTCGGCTGTCGAAGCCAAGATTCAAATTTGAGGTTACTGCGAGCTGAGCCAAGCCTCCATTTTTCGAAGCCTACCTATCTCGAATAGCGTTGGTTTGCCTAAGTCCAACAGCGCCAGCAATCCCTGTCTCTCGATCTTTGAAGGGAACCAATCAGTGATTTCGACACTGCAACGTTGGGCATCGCCTAAGTGCCCACTTGATAACCATGTTTGAAGCGGCCCGGTAATGATCTGCCATGAAAAGGCGCTTGTCCTCGACCAGCCAGCCACGTTTTGCGAGTTCATCAGTCACGTCGATGATCCCGGCGCTACCAAAAAAGTGGGCGGTATCCGGGTAATGAATACCCGCCAAGGAAATTTTCGCTATGCCCGAATCCCGGTCAAAGCAGGACAGGAAATGCCATCCCCCGGTGGTGCTTCCAGGGTGCGGGAAATTGATCGCAGCTTTTCCAGTGATGTCGTGCTCGCGCGAAACGCGTTTGAGATCAAAATCGAACAGTGGATGCGTCATGGCAGCTGTTTGAGGCGGGCTATACCCCGCTTAATGGGGCCAGCGTTATCGCCAATTGTCTCAAGGGCGCCACGGATGTTAACTCCGACTTCCGTGTGTCCCTGCGCTTCTACCTGGAGGGTCAATTCAATCAGGGCGGCCTCAAGGGCTAGCTGGTTTTGGTACAGCCTTTCCAAAATGTCTGGTAGTGAATAGTCGCCCTGCATTTGATCACCTCCATGGTAGGAAAGGCAGAATAGCAGCAGCCGAAGCGCGGTGTTATTCACTCAAAGATGATCAAGCAAGCGGAGCGCGCAGGCGACAGCCGAAGGCGCGAGGATGGAAGCCCGCAGGGCCATGACCCTGGCGTCAGCCAGAGCATGGTTCACGACAGCCGTCCCCGTCAGGGGCGCGCCATGAATGCGTTGAGTCAGATTTCCTTCAAAAGCCTCTCAAGCGTCTGGTGTTCCCAGACGGAGAGCAGGGCAACAGGATCAGTCCCATATCGATCACCTGAGTCAAACGACCAGCGCCGATCACCCGGGCTCACGCATTCTTCGCAGTAGTCGAGGTCGTCGCAGTCGTTGTAAATCGATAGCCGCCAACCGTCGACGTTCACCAGTAAATGGCCTGCATAGATCTCATCCCAGGACTGATGCCCCACCTTTTTCATGGTATGACGCTCGAATATGACGTCTCGCAGTACCTGACAAACCTCTCTCGCTGAGAGGTGAGTTGCAGTGTCAGTGGGCATTTCACAACCTCGAAGGCCTGCGCGGCTTGGCAGCAAGTTCTCCATGACGGATCAGCCTGATACGCTTAATGCAAGATGTTCGCACTGCGACCACTCCTTCCCTTGAATTCGCCACACAACTTCCGCAAAGGATACACCGCAGGTGCGAGCGGCTAGGCTCCATGCAATGCATCGCAGCGTGTGAGGATATGTTGCGTCCTATCAACGCCCAGGAGCGACCTCCAGGTAAATTGGAGAATCAGGTAGATGAGTCATAACGAAGAACTCCGGAATCGAGAGAAGGCCAGGCGGAAGGCTTTGTGGGCGTTGGCCTCTCTTCCACCTGGAGATCCTAGGGCGCTCGACGTCCTAGATGTTCTCGACGACATTGAGCTGAGCGAGGCCTATGAAATCTCACGCCCGGTAACGGTACTCAGTGTGGGACAGCTCCGTGATGCCATTCCTATCGAGCCTCATCCGATTGGCTGCCACATAGTCCGCGAAGAAAACATCCCACTACCGTGGCGAGAGCGATTCCTTCATGCGAGCTTAGGGTCAACGCGTGTAGCAGAAGGGCCATACGCACACGATTGGGAGAAGTTTTTGGATGAATGGGAGCAGGAGATGCAGCATCTGCAGAGTCACCGTGACGCACAAGCGGCGCGAGGCTAGTTCGGCGATGGGAACACTTATGCATGAGCAGTCCATGTAGCCCGTAGAAGTCGCAGGGTTCAAACAGGAGCAGCAGGGTGGAGCAGCCTTCGTTCTTTATTGATTTCGAGGCATCAGGAATAGCCCCGGATAGCTATCCAATCCAGGTGGCTGTGGTGTCGAGTGAGAGCTCCTTCAACTCGCTGATCAAGCCAGCCCGCTACTGGACGCATTGGTCGTTCGATGCGCAAGACATGCATGGTCTTTGTCAGGATCAATTGCGTGAGCAGGGTGATACCCCAAATGCTGTGGCGAGACGTATGAACCAGCTGTTTTTAGGGCAGGTTCTTTGCAGCGACTCGCCACAAGACAGCTTTTGGCTCGATGTCCTGTACGAGGCAGCAGATCTTATACCTACCTTCGAGCTGAAGCCGTTGGAGGTGTTTGTGGGGCGGGAGGCTGCGAGTGAGATCTACCGCCTACTGCCAACAACCAAGCACCATCGCGCCCTCGATGACGCGAGCGCTTTGATGAGTGCTTGCCGCGCATTTTTCCAAGTTTGAGCTTTCAAGAGACGGTTAACACTTCCTGCTATAACGATTAATTTGCGAGACACAACCTGAGAGAAGACGGTGCCATATCTGATCAATGATGAATGGTTTGCAACGAAGGACGCAGTCAAAGATCGCTGCCGAGAGATCCTGGCTAGGACGCCTGACAGCACGCTGGTGAGTGACGCTGATTCTGATTTTCTGTACGAGCTTTTCCAGCACCACGATGAATGGACGGAGAAAGCCGGAGAGGGCGTCAAGTGCATCACCACCCAAATGACATCTCACGGTACTCGCTGCTTTATGCTTCGTCGGCATTGCGATACGGAAATTGATATTGGCTTCACGCACGCGGTAAAGCTCATCCCTAGCACTCGAGCAAAAGAGCGTCAGCCACAAAAACTCCTCGACTTTCGGGCAGGTGCTCGCACAGCAATCACTGAACAGATCCGACTTTTCCGAGACCAAGGGTTGGTCGTTGCAGCTTCGTGTCCGGTGACAGGAGAATCACTGGGGCGACATAACGTGGCCGTAGACCACCTAGCACCCAACACTTTTGATCAGCTGCTTTTCAGTTTCTGCCAGGCAAACCAAATCAATCCGCTCGACGTGGTTGTGGGATCGCGTGATGGTGTGGTCGCCTTTCTGGAGGACACGAGCCTGCGCGTAGCCTGGGAAGACTTTCACCTCAAGCAGGCACAGCTGAGGATCATTTCGAAGACCGGTAACCTCAAGCTACCCAAGCCATCCATCCCCTGGGCGGAGCTGTGCAGGCCTTTCTAAAGGGCTGGTAACCGTCACACGTCATTAGAAAGATAGCATCGCGCAGTACCAGGGCTCAGTAGAGGCTCGAATGTTCGAACAGTTAGAAGCGCAGATTTGGTGGCGAAGGCTCTATGACGGGCATCGCAGCCTTTTACCTGTGGTGCGTGGAAGCTGCAGACCCATTACCATGCCCGCTTCTAGGATCATCGAGGTAATGATATATGGGCATCTGTATACCGCTCCGCCACCCCAGGGGATGCGGCGAATTGTTTTCGCGTTGAGAGCCTAGCCTGCGCTGGCGACGCGAACGCCACGCTGGAAGACTTTCAGGATTGGATTCAACGTACTCCTGAGAACTTCCTCATCTATGAGCATGAAGGCAAGTTCGTAGGCTTCGCTCATTTTGGCCACTCGAATGACGACTTCATCTCGGAAGAAGGTTTCAAGGAACAGTGCAATGAGGATGCATCTGCCCCCTACCTCCACGTCAGATCCATTGCGGTCGGCCCGTCGTTTGCACGACATCGCTTCCTGTCAGCACTGATCGAAAATCTTGAGTCCATTCCGGAAGAGCTCAACAAAAAGTCAGTTCATTTGCGTTGCAGGGATCAGTACGTCGACTTTTTTCGGGAGCAGCGCTACCGATACCTTCAGGAAATGAGATCTGACGAGATCAGCACCTGGCATGAGATGGGCATCAATTTAATGTGGAATTGATCACTTAAGCCAATCGCGCGCCCGGCTAAAGTGAATGTTTCTCGAGTTGAGGTTGGTGATCATGCGGCTGGCTAATCATGGCAAGCGGAGCGCGCAGGCGTGCGGGATGGAAGCCCGAAGGGCCGAGACACGGTCTCGGTGCACGACAGCCCACCCCGGAGGGGACGCCCCAACGCCAGGTCGATAAGCGAGAAGTGAAGACCAAGCTACGAGGATTTTTCGATGGGAATGACAGACGATGACGACACAGTCTACTGCGACATTCAGATGCCCTTGGCTCAAGGTCGAGAGCTATTGCTCTTGGTGACAACACTGAGGGAGTCCACTGCCCATCCGACGCTCAACAGGGTCTTCGAGCGCATGCAGCGCGAGCTGAGCATCTCAATCGATATCGTTGAAAACCCACCGACTTGGGGCCCATGGTGCCAGTAACATCCCCGACCATCAGAGCTCGGCATCCCAAGCGTCCATCGCCTCACTAACAGTCGTGAACCAATGAAGTTCACCACACTGCAGGGCATAAGCGACTCGGGTGGGTGTATCGCTGTCGATCCAACGCGGAAGACTCTCCGCATCCTCGGAGAACAGGCTAACTACCGTTACCGCGAATCGACCTGTACTCAAGCCCTGGAGGCACGTGTAGCGCACAGCAGCGCCGCTGGTAAGCCTTCGCCAAGCCACGACCTCGATACAGTCCAGGTCTCTTTCTAGAGCCTCCACGATAAGACTCCCTCCCTGATCTGCCACGGAAGTGGATTCCAGGCCAGGCGCTCGTGGCTTGTGGACAAGATGCTTCAACTGCTCACGTGCGGCGTTTATGTGGTCGCGGAGCTCTTCGGGGTCGATTGACACGCCACCCCGGTCAGTCACCGAGAGGGTCTTCAAGGAGTTCGCCGCCCGGATGAACTCGCGTTCACGCGCTTTCTCCCAGTCAGGGCGACGGTCGTGGTTTATAAAGCACCACAGCTTTGCGAGGAGATTCAATAGGAGCATCTGCTGTCTCAACCGTACAGAAATACTGAATTAGAGAGTCGTAGTAACCGGGGAGAATACTGTGAGCTATCTATTCGGCTGTCGTTGTCCGCTGGCAATTTCCTGCTCCAATACATCGACCATGTTATGTAGCTGCTGATTCTCATGGTGCATCTCGTTGATTTTATGAAGCAGTTTCTGATTCTCTTCCTTGTAGTAATCACGCGCCGCTGCTGTCTGCTTGATCGTCCTCGCCTGCGAAGCACTGTCAGCCCTCGCATCTTGAAGCTGAGTAAACCAGTAGATGATTTCCAGCCTGCTTCGCTCCAACTGCTCCTCGGGTGAGCCAGATGCTGCTTTTGCTGCAGCGTGGTCTTTCTTCTGCTGGGCACGTTTCGTCTTGATCTCTTCGATTCGCGCTTTCGGCCATTGGCGGAAGTAGAGGGTGTTCCGATGCACGTTAGCTAGCTTGGCCAGCCGGCTTATAGTTGCCGGAATGGACGGATCCTTTGCTATTTTTTCCAGCGCTGCATCAATCGCCCGACTGACAGCCTCAAAGTTTTCCTCATTCTTGGAGTCATAGGCGCTGCTCATACCACCATCTCGATGCCCAGTTGAAGGAGCACTCCTTTGGCCTCTGAAATTGCGAGCCTCATTTGCTCGATGGACAAGGTCGCGTCATCTGAGTCTCGCAGCTCCGCATAAGCTGCTGCAGGATCTGTCTCATACCCCCTGAGTGCTAAGGTATTTTGGATGTAGATTTCTTGCCACTTTGGCGCATTAGCCTCAGTTACCACGGCATTCTTGCATCGGTTGGGGTTACAGCGCAGTGAACCGATGCAAGGAATTGAGGGATCGTCCAACTCCGTTGCGTTGCCATAGCAATAGCCTTGGCCCACATTGATTACCGCGAAATTCAGCTCAGCCATTCGCTCAAAGATTTCTTTGTTCGAATAACCGGCCTCGAGATAACCTTTAAAATAGTTTTCAAGCCGAGCACGATGCGCGGGAGCGTTCTCGCCTGCATAACCCCCGGCGGGATTCAGGGAGTTCATGATGAATTCCGTCTCGGCATGCACTCGACCAGGAGCATCTGGGCCACCACCTGACGTAAGAGCCTCACCAATACCGCCATAGTCAATCGTGACGGTGCCTAACTGATTCCAGCGCTCATCTTGGCCGATGGTGCTGGCATGGTGACCAAAGTGTTTGAGCTGATAGGACATGAACGGCAGGCCCACGGCAGCCCTGAGCATCTGGTTCGCTAACGAATGTCTGAGCGTGTATGGCGATACTTCGATCTCGTCATACTCTTCGACGGTCAAGGTTTTAGACAAAAATGCGCAAAGCTGATGACCTAGACCAGACCCGCTCAGCGAATTCGCCTCATGCTGCATGCCCGGCTTGATGGTATTCATGTTTGAGAAGAGGTATGGATTCTGCTTGAACCGGTTCAAGATCTGTAGTGCCTTTACCGCGTCCTTGACGATTGGAATTGCAACCCACATATCGTCAAAGAGTTTCCTGACAGCCTCTCGATTTTTGATGACCCTGCTGGTGATGAGATCGTGTCCAAATTCGTCGACCGTCAGACAGTCATCAATCAAGCAGCCGGAAAGCTCGGACGGCCTCATACCGGTGTACTGACCGATGATGTAGCTTGCGCTGTTGCTGATGTGTGTCAGGTACTCATACAGGTCGTTGTCCATCGGGGCGCGAGTCAATTTACACAGCGCTTCTTTGTCCTTGAGCATGCCAAGGTTTTGAGGCGACCAGAAAACAGGCTCTAGGTTATACAAGTAAGGCTCCACTTCGAGTCCTGTATAACCGCGCGAGGTCAGGCGTATCGCCACATAAATGTCGTAATTTCTCCGCGTGATCTTGGCTTTCTTAGCCTGGTCATAGCCCATCATATCGATCCGGCTCAGCGTATCCTGATCCGAGATGTCCTCTTTCAGCGCTTTAAGAAAATCTACAACTGCGAAAGAACCTTCTCGGGAGCTCTTCTCGAAAATTTTGTTGCTGAACCATTTGCTTCTGGTACGGGTTTGTTTATTTTTGACGCTGTTTTGCTTCCACCCAAGATTCTCAAGGTCGACGTACACCAACGGCCTGGGAAAAAGATTTTCGACAAGGAAGTGAGACCTGAGAACCTGGAAACCATTGAGCATCACTCCCCGGAATGCTCGGTCGAAGACCTCAGCCTCAGTCCGGTAATCTTGTTCGGTAAAGTCTGCGAGGCTGAAATGCGATCCTTCGAAGAAGCGATCCCCATGCTCCACTCGCTTGCGTGCGCACATCTGATTGATAAACGGGATCACAGATTTGAAGATATCCAACACGGTATGGGGTTTGTAGCTTCTAGGCTTCTTGGTATGGCGAAGAGCTCCAGGGATCTCCAACATGCAAAGGATAGCGACCTTCAGTTCGAAAAGGATTGTGCTGTTCAGGCTCTCATAGATTCCGAAGTCAATCCGGGATTTTGAGCCCTGTATGTCTCTTGCCAAGATGTGAGACTCACCGTTGAAGTCCCAGATCAAATGCTTCACGAGGCTCAACTTGCTGGCAGGAAGGTTCATCAGTGCTTCGAGCAACTCAAGTGCGGTCACTCCATCGTTGGAATGAGAGATAGCCACAATGAGCTCATTGCCTAAATAGCCCAAGAACCGCTCACGTACCGCTTTGATCTTGTAAATGAGCTTATCGAATCCAAGGTTCATAGGGAAACTGCCTCAATCATCGGGTTAGTGACGATGTGCTCTGCCAACCGGCGAGCCTCCTCCAGCTGCTCCGCCGTGAACCCCTGCTCGGAAGGCGTGAGAATGCTGTTCAGTACCTCCAGATTTTCACGGATGACACTGCCGTATGGTGTTTCTGCGACATTGCTGGTGGACATAATCGAAATGTAGTCCCACTGCATCGCAAATAGGTCTGGCAGGTTGGATACGGTGATGATGGAGTTGCTGCATGACAAGCACTTGTTCAGCAGCGAGCACTTACTGCCTTTTTTGTAGCTCGGCAGCTTTGTGATTTCATCAGGAGGATTTAGGGCGTCCCTGCAACTGACCAAACCTGTCTTAATGATCACCGGTGACGAACTTGTACCTGGGGTACTTGGCTTCTGCTTGGTCGCCGATTTAGCATCCTGGATGATCGTACCTTTGTGAATCTCGGTAAGAGCTTTGGAGTTGACCTCTCGAGCCGTCTTGTTGAATTCCAACTTATCGAGATAATTGATAGTGGTTTTGTGGGATCCGTGACCAAGAATCACTTGGATTTCCCTGATTGAGACGCCCTGCTCAACAAGATCCGCCACAAGACTGGGCCGGAGTCGAGAAGCCGAGATATTCAGATCCTCACCTCCCTCAGTTTTGAGGTTGTGATCCTTGGCAAACTGGTTCATCACATTGTTGATAAGTGTGGAGTTTTCGAACGACTTCACCTTCCTGAATTCGCTTTGTTTCTGGGACTCGTAAATGAACAGTCTTTCTTTGACAGAGCTTTCGGCGAGCTCTCGAATGTGCCGAGTCAGATGAGCGACCTCGCTGAAGATCTTCCTGACCTCCATGCTTTGTGCCCGTGTGAGCCACGTCCAATCCGCGTACATGAGATCAAGGTGAAGAACCTTTCCTCCACCTGACCGCTCTTTCCAGTAACGAAGATAAGGGCGTTGGGTCAGTTCGTGGCTCTCTACGAAATCATCGACATCCAGGCTCTTCAGAGAGTCGGCGTTAAGGCCTGTTACCTGTGCCAAGCGAGTAATGTAAGGGGCAATCGTCCTAGATGTTATTTGGTAGATTACCCCCCAGCTGGCATAGGTTTTCGTGACCCCAAGCCCCCCGATTCTCAGTAAACGTGCGAAGCCCTGCTCGTACTTGCTCTCAGCATCCGCCGACCACCTGCTGATGGGCCGACAGTCGAGTTTGTTCTCGAAGATCCACCGAGCGTTTTCTAAGGTGGCCATACCTTTGACGATGTGTCCATTCACGTCCAACGGATCACAGCCGCCATGGAAGGAAACATACTCCTTCGCCAACTCGTTGGTCTGTTGCCGTTCCATGTCACAGGCTTTCTGGATCGCCGTCCTTGTAAACTTAGGGTAAGGGCGATACATATCGGTCTGCCGACCGGTGTCGAATCCCTGCACATCAATAAAAGATGAAAGGCCAAAGCCTCGAATCTTCACTGTGCGCTTTAACATTGAACGGACTGCCGACAAAACCCCATTAGCATAATTCGACGTTAGGGTGCCCGATTCCATTTGGTCGACAAGGTACTTCCTGAATCGCGTTAAGTAGTGGGCCGTGACGTATTCCCGAGGATCCTCACCTCCCTTAAAACCTACCTCGGTCAAATGCATGGACATCTGCCGGAAGGCGTCACTGTATTTTTGCTGACCGGATGAGGATTTCGATTTCATCGACGCGGCGGCGAACATATGCAGAAGCTTGCTGAAGGGGCGACCCGAGTCTTCCGCCAGATCACCGAACTTCGAAAGTCCAACCAGCCTTAGCTGAGAGAGCGCCTTGGTAATAGAGTCTTTTGGCGTTGCTTCTTGTTTTTTCTGCCCAGCTTCAGCCGTCCGCTCTTTGCAGTTCTTGTAATTAGCATTGATTACGCCAAGGTTCGTCAGGTCGAGGAGGATCTCTTGGAAGGTTTGTTCAACGATGGAGAAATTGGCGCGAGCCTGTTTCAGGTTTTTCATGCCGTCAACCTGATAAAGGCTGGCTTTCGACGAGATGGTATTGCCGAACCCTGGGATGTTTCGCTTCTCTGTCTCACTTAGGTTTTCGTACCAGCAGAGAAGTTTGCGGCGCCACTCATTCGCGATTGAGGGGTGGTCGGGGATCACGATCTTTTCCTCGATCATTCGCTGGATGATTGAGTCGAGGATGTCTTCCCTAGTGTTGAAGGTGTTGCCGCTCGTTTCCAGCTCTTTTAAGAGATACGTGTAAGCCGGCCTCAGCTTTCCCCTTTGAGAAAGCTGCACGTTCAAGAGAGATTGGCGGCTGCTTTTAATCCTTGTGGCCCAAGTCTGAATCGCCACAGTGACTTCGGATTTCAAACGTTTCGGGCGTCTGGCTTGGCTGGCGAGCTCGGCTTCGGTGTGAGCATGAGCTGCTGCTAGCTCATCGGGCGAATGATGTGTAGTGCTCATTTTTGGCTTCTTTGGGCGTACAGGTGGGCACAGAGCAGCATGAGGGTTCCTCCCGGTTTGTAGCCGGAAATGAACACCATAGCGAAGCGATGGTCAAGCAGGTTAAAGTAAAAAAACCATGTAAATCAATGAGTTAAGGGTATGCTGTTAGCATACCCTTAAGCTAAGCCGTTGTCCTGCCAGGCTTTTTCGTCGCTATGTCGTGCCCAGCTGCGTCAGAAATTGCTGGGGAGTTTTTACGGACGAAAGTAAGGGACTACGACGAGGTCGCTGGTTTGTTCAAGTGATCGGTTCAGCGTGGAAAACTGTACTGGCGGGTGTGGTCTGAGATATCACTTTCTATCACCGGTTTTGATTCGTTTGGTCGTCCGCTCGCGCAGTGCCTGCATCTCTCCGCATTTGGTCTTGATGAGTGAGTCAGGCTTGCAGAGCTTTTGGTAGATGTCATGAGGGATCTGGGTGTAGCCCTCAGATGTCGTGGAGTGGCTGTGACCATGCCCTATCGAAAGCATTCCGAGGCGCTCGAAATAATCCTTTCCCAGATCTGGGCTTGTGAGGAGGAGATACGCCGAGCCATGACGAAATTTGTGCGCCGAGATCTTTCGCTTGGTCTTCCCGGCCTTCTGGGCCCGCTTGCTTACACGCTCAATAAGCTTTTCAACGCTCTTGGTGGTATAGGGCTTCCCATGTGAATTGAAAAACGCAGGCGTCTTACTTGGGTCTCTTATCCGCTGGCTATGTCGGTGATAGAGCGGTGTTCTGTGATAGTTCTCGATGCGCTCCAGGGTTGTCCTACTGACGAGTGTTATCCTAGGCTTTTTTGCATTTTTTCTACCCTTGCTTCCCAAGATATGCAACGGACTGTAATCCGCATTCACCGGGATATTACTGTCAGCGGAAACATACTGGAGCTTCTGGTACTCAAGTGCATTGCGGATGTCCTGAAGCGTGATATGAGGCAGCTCAGACTCTCGAATGCCAGAGTCGTATATCAACTGCAGCATGCACCTTTCTCGTTCTGAGTGTGCATGCAAGATCAACTGTTCAAGCTCAAGCATGCTGCACGGTTGGACGATTTCTTTTGTGTGTGCCTTGCCTGGGCGAATCGGCCCGTGCTCATAAGGATTATCAGTCCGGAGAGGTGGCTGATCGTTAAGGCTGATGCTCAGGTGGTTGCTGAACAAATGATTGTATGCAGCATCTCGACCCTGCACTGTCTTGGGGGCTAGGCCCGCAGCATCCAGACGACCCAGGTACACTTCGAGATTACCTAATCCGATACTCAGTAGGAGGTCGTCTCTGACGGTGGTCTCGTACTCAGGCTTTCTCCTCTGGTCATCTAGCAGGTAAGAGATACGCCTTGCATAGGACACAACGGTTTTGTCCGCGAGTAAGGTGTTTCTGTAGTTCCGGCAAAGGTAGGAGGACACCAAGGGAAGAAGCTGTTCATCGTTACCGATCAACGCGCACCCTGTCACTTTCACGCCTGGTTTACTGCCCTCTGGCTGAGCTAAGAATTGCTCACGGTATGGGCCGCTGGCGAGGATTGAATTGCTAAGGTCGAGCTCTCTTTCTCGTACAGCAACCACTTTCATGATCTGACGCCCCACTCATCAACTCAGAATGTCTAGTGTGGAGTATGACTCACGGATTAGATTCTGGATGGACTCGAGGCGAGTGCGCCTAGTGATTGTGCACTTCAGTGTAGGGGGGTAGAAATCACGGCTTCGGCCGCATGGTCGGTGCCGATGACCAGGCCTTGCTCGGCACCGGCGATGGTGTACTGCGCCACCATGCGCATCCGCGCCTTGGTATTGCCCAGCACGAAATCCCGGGAGCCCGGCCCTTTGCCTTCGAACGCCAGCACTTCCTTGGCCAGTGCCTTGACCGCCGGACCGATGTTGACGGTATGGCGCTCGTCCGGCTCGATGAAGTCCACGCAGGCCTGGGCTTCATGTTCGTCGAACTGGGTTTCGTACGGCAGGCGCACGGCAATGAACTTGTAGGCGGCGTTGCCGGTTTTCTCCCGCAGTTCACGCGCTGCGCGTTGGGCCAGCAGGCCGGCGGTCAGCGAATCGACCCCGCCGCTGATGCCCAGTACGAGGGTCTTGAGTCCGGAGTTGACCAGACAATCCTGGATAAAGCCCACCCGACGAGCGACTTCGGCCTTGAGGGCAGCGTCATCGGCGAACGGTGGCTGAACCTTGAGCTGTTCAGCAATCTCACGCTGTACGGCTTGCATGAATTCACTCCTTGCTTGGTGTGTCAAAGGGCGGCAGGTACTTGGAAAACGTGTCGCATGTAAGCGACGAAATTCGGGTCTTTGCAGTGGGTCTTGCCGGGCTCGTCTGAAATCTTGGCCACGGGTTGCCCGTCACAGCTGATCATTTTAAGCACGATGCTCATCGGCTCCACACCCGGGATGTCACACGTCAGGTTGGTGCCGATACCGAAGCTGACATTAATGCGACCACGCAATGCCCGAAAAATCTCCAGGCATTTGGGCAGTGTCAGGCTATCGGAGAACACCAGTGTCTTGCTCATCGGGTCGATACCGAGCTTGTGGTAGTGAGCAATGGCTTTTTCGGCCCAGATGACCGGGTCCCCGGAGTCATGGCGCAAGCCGTCGAACAGCTTGGCGAAGAACAGATCGAAGTCCTTGAGGAAAGCGTCCATGGTGATGCAATCGGTCAGTGCGATTCCCAGCAGGCCCCGGTACTCACGCACCCAGCAATCGAGGGCGGCGATCTGACTGTCGATCAGCCGCGGGCCCAGTTGCTGATGGGCCATGATCCATTCGTGGGCCATGGTGCCCAGGGGTTTCATGTCCAGCTCGCGGGACAGGTGCACATTGCTGGTGCCGACGAAGCGTCCAGGGAAATCGTGCTTGAGCACGTTGACGACTTCTTCCTGGACGCGATAGGAAAACCGCCGGCGGGTGCCGAAGTCCGCGACCTGCAGTTCGGATAACTCGTCGGCGCTGGCGTTGGCGGTCAGCCAGTCGAACTTGCGATACAGCTGTTCGCGCGCCTGCTCCAGAACGATCTCGCGGTAGCGATAGCGATTACGTACCTCGCTGACGATGGCCAGCAGCGGCACTTCGAACAGAATCACATGCAACCATGGCCCACGCAGGCGGATAAACAGCTCGCCGTTCTCGATACCGGTGTGCACATAGCGCAGATTGAAACGGAACAGGCCCAGAAAACGCAGGAAATCGGGTTTGAGGAAGCTGATGCGCTCCAGGAAGCCCAACTGGTCGACGCTCAGACTCAGCTCGGCCAGGCGTTCGATCTGAAAGCGGATCTCCGCCAGATACGGGCGCAGGTCTTCGCTGTTGCGGCAGCGAAATTCCCATTCGACTTCGACGTTGGGGTAGTTGTGCAGCACCGCCTGCATCATCGTCAGTTTGTAGAAGTCGGTGTCGAGCAGGTTCTGCACGATGCGATCGGCAAATACACTCTCGCTCATGGCGGGAATCTCCAGACAGGCCGCTGCGGCGGGCAGCGGGGTGCAGCGGTTGGTGGTGAAGGGGCTAGTGGCGCATAACCCTGGTGAGTATTGCCAGCGATTTTTTAACGGCGGGTACTCCGCTGGAGTGTCTGGATATGCCAACGGGCCTCATCGCGGGCAAGCCTTGCTCCCACAGAAGAGCGTGCGACTGACAGCGTTGCTATGCCCTTGTGGGAGCAAGGCTTGCCCGCGATAGCATTCTCAAGGTGCCATTGAGGCCTCGATCTGCTCCAGCATCCACTCCACAAAAAGCCTGACCTTGGGCACTTCCGCCGAATGTTCAGGATAGGCCAGGTAATAGGCATCGGTACTGGGCATCGCATAGTGCCAGGGGATCACCAGCTTGCCGTCAGCCAGTTCTTCTTCCACCAGAAAGCGCGGCAGCAGGGCGACGCCGCAGCCAACCTGGGCGGCCCGGATGCACATGTAGAACGTTTCGAAGCGCGGCCCGTGGTAGCTGTGTTCGGTGTGATAACCCTGGCTGGCGAACCAGTCGTGCCAGGCCTGGGGGCGTGAGGCGTTTTGCAGCAGCACCAGATCGGTCAGTTGCGTCGGGTCGCTGAAGGGCTGGGCCGGCAGATTGCCAGGCGCGCAGACCGGCACCAGTTCTTCGCCGAACAGTTTCAGGGATTCGGCGCCGGGCCGTGAGCCCTGGCCGAAATAGAACGCCAGGTCGCTGCGCCCCTGAAGCAAGTCGTCGGCCTCCTGCTCGCTGCACAGGTCCAGATGAATTTTCGGGTGCCGCAGGCGCCAGCCTTTGAGCCGTGGGACCAGCCAGCGAGCTCCGAAGGTTGGCGGTGTGGAAACCCGTAGGACTTCGGTATCGCCGCCGTAGGAGCGCAAGTAGTGGGTCGACATCTCCACCTGCGTAAGGATTTTTCGTACCTCCCCCAGGTACAAATCCCCGGCCGGTGTCAGCTGCAAGCGTCGACGTACGCGGCGAAACAGCAAATGCTGTAGCAGTTCCTCCAACTGTGCGACCTGTTTGCTGACGGCGCTCTGAGTCAGGTTCAGCTCTTCGGCGGCGCGAGTGAAGCTCAGGTGTCGGGTCACCGCTTCGAAGCACTGTAGCGCCGTGATCGACGGCAAATAGCGTTTATTGATCATGATGAGGCCTTATTTCTTGTGGCGCTGCTTATCCGGTCATGGCCAGCATGAATAAACGGAATGATATCTCGCTTAAAGGTCGTTTGTTGGCAAGTCTCGGGCCAGCTACAACTACAGGTCTGATCAGCCGTGATCGTCCGGCTGCCAATTCTTTGTCTTTTGTTTGAGGAATTAACCATGGTTGCTGCATTGCTTGATCGTCTGGGTGTTGAACCGGCCTTGTACCAGAGCGGCACACAACCGGTGCATTCGCCCATCGACGGCAGTCGCATCGGCGCCGTGAACTGGGAGGGCGCCGCAGAGGTTGAGCAGCAGGTCAGCCGCGCCGAGCATGCGTTCGACCTGTGGCGCCAGGTGCCGGCCCCTCGCCGCGGCGAGCTGGTACGTCAATTTGGTGATCTGCTGCGCGAGTACAAGGCCGACCTCGGCGAGCTGGTGTCCTGGGAAGCCGGCAAGATCACCCAGGAAGGTTTGGGTGAAGTGCAAGAGATGATCGACATCTGCGACTTCGCGGTCGGTCTGTCCCGTCAGCTGTACGGCCTGACCATCGCCTCCGAGCGTCCGGGCCACCACATGCGTGAATCCTGGCATCCGCTGGGCGTGGTCGGCGTGATCAGCGCTTTCAACTTCCCCGTGGCGGTCTGGGCCTGGAACACCACGCTGGCCCTGGTTTGCGGCAATGCGGTGATCTGGAAACCCTCGGAAAAGACCCCGCTCACCGCCCTGGCCTGCCAGGCGTTGTTCGAACGTGTGCTGAAGAACTTCAGCGATGCGCCACCGTACCTCAGTCAAGTGATCATCGGCGGTCGCGATGCCGGCGAAGCGCTGGTGGACGATCCGCGCGTCGCGTTGATCAGCGCCACCGGCAGCACCCGCATGGGTCGTGAAGTGGCGCCGAAAGTCGCCGCGCGCTTTGCCCGCAGCATCCTCGAACTGGGTGGCAACAATGCGATGATCCTGGCCCCCAGCGCCGATCTGGACATGGCCGTGCGCGCCATCCTGTTCAGCGCCGTCGGCACCGCCGGCCAACGTTGCACGACGCTGCGCCGCCTGATTGCCCATGAGTCAGTGAAAGAAGAGATCGTCAGCCGGCTCAAGGCCGCTTATTCGAAAGTGCGCATCGGCCATCCGCTGGAAGGCAACCTGGTCGGGCCGCTGATCGACAAGCAGAGCTTCGAAAACATGCAGGATGCACTGGAGCAGGCCTTGAGCGAAGGCGGGCGAGTATTTGGTGGCAAACGCCAGCTTGAAGACCAGTTCCCGAATGCCTACTACGTATCGCCGGCCGTCGTCGAGATGCCGGAGCAGAGCGATGTGGTGTGCCACGAAACCTTCGCCCCGATCCTTTATGTGGTCGGCTACAAGGATTTTGCCCAGGCCCTGCAACTCAATAACGCGGTGCCTCAAGGCCTGTCGTCCTGCATCTTCACCACGGACGTGCGTGAAGCCGAGCAATTCATGTCAGCAGTGGGCAGCGACTGCGGCATCGCCAACGTCAACATCGGCCCGAGCGGCGCGGAAATCGGCGGCGCGTTCGGCGGCGAGAAAGAGACTGGCGGCGGACGTGAGTCAGGCTCCGATGCATGGCGCGGTTACATGCGTCGCCAGACCAACACCGTGAACTACTCGCTGGAGCTGCCGTTGGCGCAGGGGATTACTTTCGACTGAGAAACTGGATCTTCGACCGATGAAGATCCCCTGTGGGAGCGAGCTTGCTCGCGAAAGCGGACTGTCATTCAACATCAATGTCGACTGGTCTGCCGCCTTCGCGAGCAAGCTCGCTCCCACAATTGAACTGTGCAGTGGTTGGGTTTCATTTCCGGAGTCTGGCAATGCCGTTACGCGAAGAATGTCTGTGGGAAAAACTGACGCCGCAAAGACCTGAAAATACCGCCCTCACCGGCGAAATCACGGTGGATGTCTGCGTGATCGGCGCAGGTTTTACCGGTTTGTCGGCGGCGGTGCATTTGCTCGAACAAGGCAAGCGCGTGGCTGTGCTGGAGGCCCATCGGGCCGGGCATGGTGGGTCGGGGCGCAATGTCGGATTGGTCAACGCCGGCTTGTGGATCCCGCCGGATGAGATAGAAGCCGGCTTCGGCGAAGCGGTGGGCAGCCAGCTCAATCGTATGCTCGGGGCGGCGCCGGCGCTGGTGTTCAGCCTCGTCGATAAATACAACATTGATTGCCAGCTGCGACGCGAAGGCACGCTGCACATGGCTCACAACGCCAGGGGCGAAGCGGACCTGCGCAGTCGTGAAGAACAATGGAAGCGCCGTGGCGCCCCGGTGGAGTTGCTCACCGGCCAGGCGTGTGCCCAGGCCACGGGCACCTCGAAAATCGCTGCGGCATTGCTCGACCGGCGTGCCGGCACGCTCAATCCGATGGCCTACACCAGTGGGCTGGCCAAGGCTGCCAGCGACCTTGGTGGCCAGTTGTTTGATCATTCCCCCGTCACGCGCCTGGAACGCCAGGGCCAGCGCTGGTCGGTGCAAACTGCCCAGGGTTCGGTACTGGCCGAGCAAGTGGTGATCGCGTCCAATGCCTACACCGAAGGTGACTGGACCGAGCTGCGGCGCAATTTCTTTCCCGGTTACTACTATCAGGTTGCTTCCGCTCCGCTGACCGACGAAGCGGCGCAGCGCATCCTGCCAGGCGGCCAGGGCTCGTGGGACACCCGCCAGGTACTGAGCAGCATTCGTCGGGACAAGGACGGGCGTCTGTTGCTGGGCAGCCTGGGTAATGGCAATCGCAAACCCACCTGGTTCCTCAAGGCGTGGGCCGACCGGGTGCAACAGCACTATTTCCCTTACCTCAAGCCGGTGGAATGGGAATGCACCTGGACCGGATGTATCGCCTTCACCCCCGATCACCTGATGCGCCTGTTCGAGCCGGCCCCCGGTCTGGTGGCCGTGACGGGTTACAACGGCCGCGGCGTGACGACTGGCACAGTAGTGGGCAAAGCCTTTGCCGACTATCTGTGTCACGGCGACGCCAGCACGCTGCCGATTCCCTTCGCCGCCATGCGGCCACTGGCCGGGACAGGCTTGCGCAGCTGCTTGTATGAAGCGGGTTTTTCGCTGTATCACGCCGGCCAGTGCCTGCGAATTGTGATCTGAATGTTGAAAAATGTTGCCGCAGCGCTCGTTTTCCACCACAACGTCTAGCCTGTTATGGTGCGGGTTGTAGCAGTTGTGCACCGCCAGTGTGCAGTTCGGTGACGCGGGTTGTTACAGGTGGGTTGCACGTCGTTTCGTGTGATGGTTGCAATGATGGCTCAGGGAGGGTTGTACCCATTTGGTTCTATGGTTGTACCTTGTGCGGTTTAGACGGTTGCACGCCCAATAAAAAAGGGCTCGAAACAGTCGAAATAACAATAAAGCAGCGACTTTTTTAAGAATAAAAAACCGATGGCACGGCGCTTGCTCTGAGCTTTTCAGTGAAGTCGCAGTGCCAACTAAAAAAAACCTTGGAGCACCACCTCATGTCCCAGACGTTTTACAAGAAAGGCTTTCTGGCCCTCGCAGTGGCAGCTGCGCTGGGTGTTTCTGCGTTTGCTCAGGCCGACGTCAAGATCGGCGTAGCGGGTCCGATGACCGGTGCCAACGCGGCATTTGGCGAGCAGTACATGAAAGGCGCACAAGCGGCGGCAGACGAGATCAATGCCAAGGGTGGCGTGAACGGCGAGAAAATCGTTCTGGTACAGGGCGACGACGCCTGCGAACCGAAGCAGGCCGTGGCCGTGGCCAACCGCTTTGTCGATCAGGACAAGGTTCTTGGCGTGGTCGGTCACTTCTGTTCCTCGTCCACCATCCCGGCGTCCGAGGTCTACGGCGATGCCGGCATCATCTCCATCACTCCGGGTTCCACCAACCCGCAGGTCACCGAGCGCGGCCTGAGCGCGATGTTCCGTATGTGCGGTCGTGACGACCAGCAGGGCATCGTCGCCGGCGACTACATCGTTGACGTGCTCAAGGGCAAGAAAGTCGTCGTCCTGCACGACAAGGACACCTACGGCCAAGGCCTGGCGGATGCTACCAAGGCGCAGTTGGCCAAGCGTGGCGTGGAGCCGGTGCTGTACGAAGGCCTGACCCGTGGCGAGAAAGACTTCAGCGCCGTGGTCACCAAGATCCGTGCGGCCGGTGCCGACGTGGTCTACTTCGGCGGTCTGCACCCGGAAGCCGGCCCACTGGTCCGCCAGTTGCGTGAGCAAGGCCTCAAGGACGTGAAATTCATGTCCGACGACGGCATCGTCACCGACGAACTGGTCACCACCGCCGGCGGCCCGCAATACGTGGATGGTGTGTACATGACCTTCGGCGCCGACCCACGCCTGCTGCCAGACAGCAAGGCCGTGGTGGACGCGTTCCGTGCCAAGGGCACCGAGCCGGAAGGCTACACCCTGTACGCCTACGCCTCGGTCCAGGCCCTGGCGGCGGGTTTCAACGGCGCCAAGAAAAATGACGGCGAAGCCGCGGCCGAATGGCTCAAGGCCAATCCGGTCCAGACCGTGATGGGCAAGAAGGAGTGGGACTCCAAGGGCGACCTGAAAGTCTCCGACTACGTGGTTTACCAGTGGGACAAGGACGGCAAATACCATCAGTTGGAAAAACAGAAGTGACATGAACGGCTGAATCGCCCGGCGCCCCTGGTGCCGGGCGGTTTACCCGTGTTCATGCAGTACCTGTCTTTTCTCCCGAGAGCTGCGCGCACATCGTGCAGCGTCGGCGGCTGAACCCCGGTCCGTCGCAGCGGTGTGCGTGCAGTCTCTCAAATGCGTGAGATTGCGTTATGGATGGTATTTTCCTGCAGCAACTGATCAATGGCCTGACCCTCGGGTCGGTCTATGGTCTGATCGCCATCGGCTACACAATGGTCTACGGCATCATCGGCATGATCAACTTCGCCCACGGCGAGGTTTACATGATCTCTGCGTACCTCGCGGCGATCAGTCTGGCTCTGCTGGCCTGGTTCGGTATCGAATCCTTCCCCCTCATGATTCTCGGCACGCTGGTGTTCACCGTGGTGGTGACCGGCGTCTACGGCTGGGTGATCGAGCGCGTCGCCTACAAACCCCTGCGTAACTCCACTCGCCTGGCACCGCTGATCAGTGCCATCGGCATTTCGCTGATCCTGCAGAACTATGCCCAGATCAGCCAGGGCGCTCGCCAACAGGGCGTGCCCACGTTGCTCGAAGGCGCCATGCGCGTGGACATCGGCAGCGGCTTCGTCCAGCTGACCTACACCAAGATCTTCATCCTGGTCGCCGCATTCGCCGGGATGGCCTTGCTGACCTACATCATCAAGTACACCAAGCTCGGCCGTATGTGCCGCGCGACCCAGCAAGACCGCAAGATGGCCTCCATCCTCGGGATCAACACCGACCGGGTGATTTCCTATGTGTTCGTCATCGGTGCGGCCATGGCGGCCCTGGCCGGTGTGCTGATCACCATGAACTACGGCACCTTCGACTTCTATGCCGGCTTCATCATCGGCATCAAGGCGTTCACCGCGGCGGTACTCGGCGGCATCGGTTCCCTGCCTGGGGCGATGCTGGGCGGGATCATCCTCGGCATCTCCGAGTCGCTGTTCGCCGGTCTGATCAACTCTGACTACAAAGACGTGTTCAGTTTCTCGCTGCTGGTGCTGATTCTGATTTTCCGTCCCCAAGGCCTGTTGGGTCGCCCACACGTGGCGAAGGTATAAGTATGTCTGCTGCCAATAAACCGATTGATATCAAAAAGAGCGTCATCGACGCGATCCTGGCCGGCCTGATCTCGCTGATCGTGTTCGGGCCGATTGTCGGCGTGGTGCTCGACGGCTACAGCTTCAACCTGCAACCGGCCCGCGTGGGCTGGCTGGTGGCGATCGTGATGGTCGGGCGCTTTGCCTTGAGCCTGTTTCTGCAAACCCCCAAGGGTCTGAAGATTCTCCAGGGGTTCGAAAGCACCAGTTCCGGCGTGCATGTGCTGCCGCCAGACTACAAGTCGCGCCTGCGCTGGATCATCCCGGCGTTGATCGTGATTGCCATCGTGTTCCCGTTTTTTGCCAACAAATACGTGCTCACGGTGGTCATCCTCGGGCTGATTTATGTATTGCTGGGCCTGGGCCTGAACATCGTGGTCGGCCTGGCCGGGCTGCTTGACCTGGGTTACGTGGCGTTCTATGCCATCGGCGCTTATGGCCTGGCGCTGGGTTACCAATACCTGGGCCTGGGGTTCTGGACGGTGCTGCCGCTGGCGGCGATTGCGGCGGCGATGGCCGGGTGCATATTGGGATTCCCGGTGTTGCGAATGCACGGTGACTACCTGGCCATCGTGACCCTGGGTTTTGGCGAGATCATCCGGCTGGTGCTCAACAACTGGCTGTCGTTTACCGGCGGGCCGAATGGCATGCCGGTGCCGTCGCCGACCTTCTTCGGCCTGGAGTTCGGCCGGCGAGCGAAGGAGGGCGGGGTGCCGTTCCACGAGTTCTTCGGCATGGCCTACAACCCCAACGTCAAATTCCTGTTCATCTACATCGTCCTGTTCATCACCGTGCTGCTGGTGCTCTACGTCAAGCATCGCTTGACCCGCATGCCGGTCGGTCGCGCCTGGGAAGCCTTGCGCGAAGACGAGATCGCCTGCCGCTCCATGGGCCTGAACCATGTGCTGGTCAAGCTCTCGGCGTTCACCATTGGTGCTTCCACGGCGGGCCTGGCAGGCGTGTTCTTTGCCAGTTACCAGGGCTTCGTCAACCCCTCGTCGTTCACCTTCTTCGAGTCGGCGCTGATTCTGGCGATCGTGGTACTGGGCGGCATGGGGTCGACAGTGGGCGTGGTCATCGCTGCATTTGTCCTCACCGTGGCGCCGGAGTTGCTGCGCAGCTTCTCGGAATACCGGGTGCTGCTGTTCGGCGTGCTGATGGTGTTGATGATGATCTGGCGCCCGCGCGGCCTGATTCGCATCAGTCGTACCGGGGTGACGCCGCGTAAGGGAGTAGCGCCATGAGCGAAGTCGTGCTTACCGTTGAAAACCTGATGATGCAATTCGGTGGGATCAAGGCCCTCAGCGACGTCAGCCTGCAAGTCAAGCGCAACTCGATCTTCGCCCTGATCGGCCCCAACGGTGCGGGCAAGACCACGGTGTTCAACTGCCTGACCGGTTTCTACAAGGCCACGGGCGGCAAAATCGAGCTCAATGTGCGCGGCGAGCGGACCGATGTCATCAAGCTGTTGGGCGAACCGTTTCGTCCCACTGACTTCGTGTCCCCCAAATCCTTCGCCAGCCGGGTGTTCTACAAGATGTTCGGCGGCACCCACCTGGTGAACCGTGCAGGCCTGGCGCGGACCTTCCAGAACATTCGCCTGTTCAAGGAAATGTCCGTGCTGGAGAACCTGTTGGTGGCTCAGCACATGTGGGTCAATCGCAGTCTGGTGGCGGGCGTGCTCAACACCAAGGGTTACCGCCAGGCAGAAAGCGATGCCTTGGACCACGCCTTCTACTGGCTGGAAGTGGTGGACCTGGTGGATTGCGCCAACCGGCTGGCGGGCGAACTTTCCTATGGCCAGCAACGGCGCTTGGAAATTGCCCGGGCCATGTGCACCCGCCCGCAGATCATCTGTCTCGACGAACCGGCCGCCGGCCTAAACCCTCAGGAAACCGAAGCGCTGAGCGCGATGATCCGGCTGCTGCGCGACGAGCACGATCTGACCGTGGTGCTGATCGAACACGACATGGGCATGGTAATGAGCATTTCCGACCACATCGTGGTGCTGGACCACGGCAACGTGATCGCCGAGGGCGGTCCCGAGGCGATTCGCAACGATCCGAAGGTGATCGCAGCCTACCTGGGTGCCGATGAAGAGGAGCTGGTATGAGTGGACCTATCCTCGAACTCAAGGAGCTGGACGTATTCTACGGGCCGATCCAGGCCCTGAAAAAAGTCTCGATGCACATTGGGGAAGGTGAAACCGTCAGCCTGATTGGCTCCAACGGTGCAGGCAAGTCCACGTTGCTGATGTCGATTTTCGGCCAGCCGCGGGCGGCGAGTGGGCAAATTATCTACCAGGGCGTGGACATCACGCACAAATCGTCCCACTACATCGCCTCCAACGGCATCGCGCAATCGCCGGAAGGACGGCGGGTATTCCCTGACATGACTGTTGAGGAAAACCTGTTGATGGGCACCATTCCCATCGGTGACAAGCACGCCAGCGAAGACATGCAGCGCATGTTCGAGCTGTTCCCGCGGCTCAAGGAGCGGCGCAACCAGCGGGCCATGACCATGTCCGGCGGCGAGCAGCAGATGCTCGCCATCGCCCGGGCGCTGATGAGCCGGCCCAAGTTGTTGCTGCTCGATGAACCCAGCCTGGGACTGGCGCCGATCGTGGTCAAACAGATCTTCGCCACCTTGCGGGAACTGGCGTCCACCGGCATGACGATCTTTCTGGTGGAGCAGAACGCCAACCACGCCCTCAGGCTGTCGGACCGGGCCTATGTGATGGTCAACGGTGAAATCCGCCTGACCGGCACCGGCAAGGAACTGCTGGTCAACGAAGAGGTGCGCAACGCGTATCTGGGCGGCCATTGACACAAGGCCAGCCATGAAAAAACCGGCGATTGAATCGCCGGTTTTTTTATCTTTCAAATCCACCACCATTCCCCCTGTGGGAGCGAGCCTGCTCGCGATGGCGCCGGACCATCCAACCTCTCTGTATCGGACATGCCCCCCATCGCGAGCAGGCTCGCTCCCACAGGGTTTGGTGCTGTGCCCGAGAATTGTGGACAACAATCCTGAGCCCCTGCGAAACCGCGACATAAAGTCGCCGCAAACAGTTGTTTTGTCACGGTTTTGACTTGTCCCCGTTTGCTGTGGAACCGGCTGTGGGTAACGTGGGAGTAGCTGGCTGCAAGCCTCTGAATACGTGGCTTTCAGGCGTGTGGTTGTTTTTTGATCAGAGGATTTCGGTCAAGCGGGTACGAGGGTTGTCAACACTTTTATGAGGGTCGCCGAAGGCTTGGAAATCTGTGCGCAAGCCTGTGGATAAGTCTGTGATTAAACTCTGGAAAGACCGCGCTGAGGGCCGAATTTGCTGGCTTGAAGCCATCGTTCTTTTTACCGTCGGCTTATAGCAGATAAGTCGATCTGCACAACCTGCATTGCAGGGTCAAGGGAAAAAAATTTCCAAATCCCTCGCAAAGCCTTATGCACAGCGGCTTGTGGAGTTTGCACTTGCCCCCGATTGCTGTGGACCCGCCTGTGGATAAGGTGCGGGCAACCGCCTGTGGCCCTTGTTTCATAAGGCCTGGCGCCGATTGGTTGTTTTATGAGCAATGCTCGGATGAAACCTCGCTTCCAGAAGTCTTGCCCATGCTGTGCCAGGCCGGGCATGCTGTGGGCCGATTTCCATTCATTGGCTGTTTTGAGCCCCAAGGAGAACACGATGTCCAACACCCTGTTTATTACCGGCGCAACGTCCGGTTTCGGTGAAGCCTGTGCCCGTCGTTTTGCCGAAGCAGGCTGGAAACTGGTGCTGACCGGTCGTCGTGAAGAACGCCTCACTGCCCTGTGCGCCGAGTTGTCGAAGCAGACTGAAGTCCATGGTCTGGTGCTTGATGTGCGTGACCGCACAGCCATGGAGGAGGCGATCGCCAACCTGCCACCGTCCTTCGCCAAGTTGCGGGGCTTGATCAACAACGCCGGTCTGGCGCTGGGCGTTGATCCCGCGCCCAAGTGCGACCTCGATGACTGGGACACGATGGTCGATACCAACGTGAAAGGTTTGATCTACAGCACCCGCCTGCTGTTGCCGCGGCTGATCGCTCATGGCCGTGGTGCCGGGATCGTCAACCTGGGGTCCATCGCCGGCAACTATCCGTACCCTGGCAGCCACGTGTACGGGGCGAGCAAGGCGTTCGTCAAACAGTTCTCCCTGAACCTGCGTTGCGATCTGCAAGGCACTGGCGTGCGGGTAAGCAACATTGAGCCGGGTCTGTGCGAGAGCGAGTTTTCCCTGGTGCGCTTTGCGGGTGACCAGGAACGCTACAACGCGACCTATGCCGGGGCCGAGCCGATCCAGCCGCAGGATATCGCCGACACCATTTTCTGGGTGCTCAACACTCCGGCCCACATCAATATCAACAGTCTGGAATTGATGCCTGTGAGCCAGACCTGGGCCGGGTTTGCCATTGAGCGCAACAAGGCGTAAGACCGCGTTATCGTTCATCGCGGGCAAGCCTTGCTCCCACAGGGATTTGGCCGACCTTGCCCCCATAGATGAGCCAACTCTGTGGGAGCAAGGCTTGCCCGCGATAGCGATTTACCGGTCAGGCCAGATAATCAGCCAGCCCGCGATAGCAGGTCAGCAGGTGATACGGCGTGGTCGATGGCATGTCCTGGCGGCTGACAGTGCCGTCGGCGTCCAGGCATTCGTTCCAGCCGTTGGCATGCAGGAAGTGCTGCTGCAACGCCCGTAGTTGATGCAGCAATGCGCCCTGATTGCCCGGGCGTAATGTCAGTGCCCGCAAATATTCCGCCTGAGCCCAGATGCGCTGGGTGGCGTCCCGCGGTACCTGTGATCCCAGGCTCAGCATGGCGCACACCGCGCCGGACTGCGGGCTCACGCCTTGCTGTTCGGTACGGCTGAAGCTGCTATCAAGGGCTGTGTGCAACTTGCCGCCGCGCAACAGGGGCGATGAGGCCAGCAAGTAATACCACTCGAACTGATGGCCTGGCTCAAACCAGTTATCCACAGCCTTGACCGGTTTCTCCATCATGACGCGCTGCTGCGGGTCGATGAAGTGCTTGAACATGGCATCGCACAGGGCCAGCAATGCCTGGCGCACGTTGATGTCGTCGCGAACCGAGAGGGTGGCGAGGAAGGCTTCGGCCAGGTGCATCAACGGGTTTTGCAGCGGGCCGGATGCGCGGGTCGACCAATCGCGTCCCAGGCTGGCCTCGTAAAGGCCGTCTCCGGTCGCAAAGCGCCGGGCGATGACTTCCAGGGCCGCGTTGAGTACCGACTCCACCAGCGGCTCGCGGACCTTGCTCCAGTAATGGGCACAGGCAAACAGGATGAAAGCGTGGGTGTAGAGGTCTTTGCCGGTGTCCAGCGGTACGCCTTGGGGGTCAATGCTGTAGAACCAGCCACCATGTTCGCCATCATGGAAGTGCCGCTGCAGCGAGCGGAACAGTGCGCCAGCCCGTTCTTCGGCCTGTGGCGCTTCGCCGATCAGGCTGGCGAACACGTATAGCTGCCGCGCACAGGCCATCGCCCGGTAGCGCTGGGGCTCGAGCGGCTTGTGCCGGGTATCGAGGGATTCATAGGGCAGCGCCAGCTCGGCATTCCATCCCGGGCCTTGCCACATCGGCACGATCACGTCGTGAAAGTGCTGACGTACCGTGGCGAACAGGGCAGTCAGTTCAGGTGCAGGAGCGGGGCGGGAAGCATCGGGCATTGGTGGACGTCGTCACGGCTGGAGGGGTGATTGCGCGACATGGTAGCAGAGTGGCAAGTTCGAGAGAGGCGAGGCCTTCCAGTCTGTCAGCGCGAGCAGGCTCGCCCCCACATTTATTGGCGTACGCCATACCCTGTGGGAGCGAGCCTGCTCGCGATTAGCCTTGATGGGTGCTGAAAATCAACCCGCCAACAACCACACTCCAGCCGCCGCCGAACCCGCTCCGGCCAGACGCACCAGAGGGGCGGCCGCTTGCGGCAAGACGCGAACCACGGCGTAGCCTGCGCCATGCAACGCCGCCGTCGCCGCGACAAAACCGGCCGCATAAGCCCAAGGGCTTGTCATGTCCGGCAGTTCCAGACCATGGGCCACGCCATGGAACAGCGCGAACACCGCCGTCGCGCCAATCGCCAGGCTCAGCGGCGGGCGCACCGCCAGTGCCACCGCCAGGCCCAAGGCCAGCACCGAGGCGGCAATCCCGCTTTCCAGCGCAGGCAGGTCCAGGCCTTCAAAGCCCAGCAAACCGCCGATCAGCATGCTGACGACGAAGGTGCACGGCAGCGCCCAGCGCGCCGCGCCTTGTTGTTGGGCGGCCCACAAGCCGACCGCCAGCATGGCCAGCAGATGATCCAGCCCGCCGATGGGGTGACCGAGGCCGGCCATCAGGCCGTTATCGCCATGGCCAGGGTGAGCAAAGGCCAAGGCCGGGGTCAGCAACAGGGCGAGGGCGCCAAGCAGGCGTTTGAATGTCATGGATAAGCTTCCTTGTTGAGCGTGTGAACAGTTGAAGTTGAAAATCAGGCGGCGGTCAGCAGGCCCTGGCGTTCGATGAAGGCGATGATCTGCTCCAGGCCCTGGCCGGTTTTCTGGTTGCTGAACACGAACGGCTTGCCGTTGCGCATCCGACGGGTGTCGCTGTCCATCATTTCCAGGGACGCACCCACCAGTGGCGCCAGGTCGATTTTGTTGATCACCAGCAGGTCGGATTTACAGATGCCCGGCCCGCCTTTGCGCGGCAGCTTGTCGCCGGCCGAGACATCGATCACATAAATGGTCAGGTCCGAAAGCTCTGGGCTGAAGGTCGCCGAAAGGTTATCGCCGCCCGATTCCACCAGGATCAGATCCAGCCCCGGAAACCGTCGGTTCAATTGATCCACGGCCTCAAGGTTGATCGAGGCGTCTTCGCGGATCGCCGTGTGCGGGCAACCGCCGGTTTCCACGCCGATGATCCGCTCCGGCGCCAAGGCTTCGTTACGCACCAGAAAATCGGCATCTTCACGGGTGTAGATGTCGTTGGTGACCACCGCCAGGTTGTAGCGTTCACGCAGGGCCAGGCACAGGGCCAGGGTCAGGGCGGTTTTGCCGGAGCCTACCGGGCCGCCGATACCGACGCGCAGAGGTTGTGTATTCATGAGGGTCTCCTAGGAACGGAACAGGCGGCTGTACTGGCGCTCATGGGCCATGCACGCCAGGGACAGGCCAAACGTGGCGCTGCCGTAATGGTCGGGATCAATGTTCGAGGCGTTGTGTTGAGCCTGTTGCAGCAGTGGCAGCAGTTCGCTGGTCAGGCGCTGGGCGGCTTGCTGGCCCAGGGGCAGGGTCTTCATCAGGACGGCCAACTGGTTTTCCAGCCAGCTCCATAACCAGGCGGCCAGGGCGTCCTGGGGGCTGATGTTCCAGGCGCGGGCGGCCAAGGCCCAGCCCAGGGCCAGGTGCGGTTCAGTACGTTGTTCAAGAAAGCGCCGTGCCGCGGCATCGAGTTCCGGCAGGCCGCCCAGCAACTGCTGCAACGAATAACCCATCTGCCGACTTTCCTGATGCAGCTCGCGGGTTTCCCGGCTGGCGCGGTGTTCCTCGCAGTGTTGCAGCAAGGCGTCCCAGTCGTCGGCGGCGGCGGCGGTGCAGTGGGCCAGTAGCAAAGGCGCCTCGAAGCGTGCCAGGTTCAACAGCAACTGATCGCTGATCCAGCGACGGGCGTCGTCGCAGGTTTTGACCTGGCCGTTATCCACTGCCATCTCCAATCCCTGGGAATAGCTGTAGCCGCCGATCGGCAATTGCGGGCTGGCCAGACGCAGCAGCGCCCACGCCGGGTTCATGTGCGTACGCCGAACTGATGCAGGCGTGGCGCGTAGTTGAAATCTTCGTCGCCGTGTCGGGAATGATGATGGCCGCCGCCATACGCGCCGTGTTCCGGTTGGAACGGAGCCTCTATGTTTTCGGCACTGGCACCCAGTTGCTCGAGCATCGCCTTGAGCACGTAATCGTCCAGCAGGCGCAGCCAGCCATCGCCCACTTGCAGGGCGACATGGCGATTGCCCAGGTGATAGGCCGCGCGGGTCAGTTCAAATGCATTGGCGCAGGTGACATGCAGCAATTGTTCGGGGCGGGCGCAGACGCGCACGATGCGTCCGTCTTCAGCTTGCAGGCATTCGCCGTCGTATAACGGCGGCTGACCTCGCTCAAGGAACAACCCCACATCTTCACCCTCGGCACTGAAACAGCGCAGGCGGCTTTTGCTGCGGGCGTCGAAGGTCAGGTGCAGCTCGGCGTCCCAGCGGGGTTGAGTGTCGATTCTGCGGTGAATCACCAGCATCGGAGTGCTTCCAGCAATGAACGGTGCTGTGTTTAGAGCAAGGGGCTTGCCAATCGAAGAAGGTGTAGGAAATAGCTGGGATGGCGTTTCAGGATGGGGCGGATTGCGTGCCGTTATGGTGCGCTTGTCGATATCGCGCACCATTTTGCAGCTTTCGCGAAACACTGTGGGAGCGAGCCTGCTCGCGATATCAGTGCATCAGAAAATCAACGCTGACTGACCCACCGCTATCGCGAGCAGGCTCGCTCCCACAAAGGAAACATCTCGGCGGCTACTCGGTACTGCCCAGCCCTTGCCAATGTTTGAGACCAATAAAGATGAACCGCAGTTGCTGGGTAATCTTCGCCTGGGGCGTGAGGTGTTCGGGGAGAGCGTGAGCGGGTGGGTCGATGATGTCAGGCAGGGTGGCGAACACGCTTTTGACGATCAGGTCGGCCATTACGCTCAAAGCGGCAAGGTCCAGGTGCTGCAACTTGGGCATCAATGCCAGGTCGGCGGCCAGGTCCGAGCTGATGCCTTCACGCAGACAGGCGATGGCCTTGCGCACGGGCAGCGAGCCGCCGTATTGCTCACGGGCCAAAAACAGGAATTGCGAACGGTTGGCTTGGACCACGTCGAGGAAAATACGCACGGAGGCATCAATGATGCCGCCCATGACGAATTCGTTGTGGCGTACCAGCCGGATCGTTTCGCGAAAGGTCTGACCGACTTCGCTGACCAGAGCCAGGCCCAGTTGGTCCATGTCGTCGAAATGCCGGTAGAACCCGGTGGGGACGATGCCGGCGGTCCTGGCGACTTCGCGCAGGCTCAGGCTGCCGAACCCTCGGCCGCACTCCATCAAATGACGGGCTGCATCCATCAAGGCATTTCGGGTCTGTTGTTTCTGTTCGGCGCGGGGCAGCATCGCAGGGCTGACTTCTGATTCACGGAAGCGACGCACTCTAGCAAATCGGCTTTGCCGACGTCGAACGGTAGAGGGGGATATAGCGGGAAACGAGGTTCTCGGAAAGTCAAAAGCCCGATTGCAGGAATCGGGCTTTTTTCCAGGCCACCATGGGCTCAGCTCACTGCGCTGTTGCGTTCGATCACACGGTCACCACCACCTTCGGCAATGGCGCCCTGTGGGGTGCGCTCGTAGCCACCTTCAACCAGGCCTTTTTCTTCCAGGCGGTCACGGCCACCTTCAGCGACTTCCTGACCCTGAGGGGTACGTTCGTAGCCACCTTCAGCCACTTCCTGGCCCTGAGGGGTACGTTCGTAGCCGCCTTCGGCTACTTCTTGACCTTGAGGGGTACGTTCGTAGCCGCCTTCAGCCACTTCCTGACCTTGACGGGTCTGGTCGAAGCCATCTTCAGCAACGGTCTGGCTATAGACCGAACGGCTGTCTTTAACCTGCGGCGTGGCTTGTTCGGAGGCTGGCAGTGCGAAAGCAGTGGAGGCCAGCATTGAAAGGGTGAGGCTCATCAGTAATTGGCGTTTCATGATCATTGCTCCTTGGGAGGGCGATAAAGTGGGTACGGAGGCAATGCTACTCTCGATAAGTCGATATAAAAGTTCATAAAGACAATGGTAATAATCAACGGAATTGATTGTTCTGTGGAAAGGCTCTAGAACGGGCCTTTGCGAGGCGTGGTTTTGCACCGCAGTGGGTATTTTGTACCCATTGATGCCACGCAAAAGTGCGGGGGCGGTAACAGGTAGTTGGCGGTTTGGTCAGGATTTTTTCAGTTTTTTGTACCGCCCGTCGCCCAAAGTGTTAAACCAGTTGGCCGTATCGCCAGTCCTACTCTTCACAACGAGCCGATTACAGGCTCGTGTTTCCAAGGCGTCGCCGTCCGGACGCAGATTTGTCATCAGGAGCCTTGTGCATGACGCGCACCTCAAAAATCTTCGCCTGGACCTTCGCCAGCCTTGTTTTCCTGCTGGCCGTATTGGTGCTGGTCATCGCGTTCTTCGATTGGAACCGGATAAAGCCGCCGCTCAATGCCAAGGTTTCCGAAGAGTTGCATCGCCCGTTCGCCATCAATGGCAACCTGGCGGTGGTCTGGCAGCGCGAACCGCTGGAAGGCGGCTGGCGGGCCTGGGTGCCGTGGCCCCATGTGGTGGCCGAAGACTTGAGCCTGGGCAACCCGGACTGGTCGAAAACTGCGCAAATGGTCACGCTCAAGCGCGTCGAATTACGCATTTCGCCCCTGGCCTTGCTGGCCCGGCGAGTGGCAATTCCCCGCATCGACCTGACCGAGCCCGACGCCAACCTGCAACGCCTGGCCGATGGTCGCGCCAACTGGACGTTCGAGTTCGATCCGAAAGACCCCGACGCCGAGCCGTCCAGCTGGGTCGTGGACATTGGCACCATCGGCTTTGACAAAGGCCATGTCACTGTTGATGACCAGACGCTGAAAACCCGCCTGGACCTGTTGATCGACCCGTTGGGCAAACCCATCCCGTTCAGCGATATCGTCGGCGACAAAGCTGCGAAAAAAGCCCGGGACGCAGGTGCGGCTCCCCAGGATTATGCGTTTGCCTTCAAGGTCAACGGCCAGTACCACGGGCAGAACCTGGCAGGCTCCGGCAAGGTCGGTGGCCTGTTGGCTCTGCAGGATGCCTCGCAACCTTTTCCGTTGCAGGCTCAGGCGAAGATCGGTGATACCCGTGTCGAACTGGCCGGCACGCTGACCGACCCGATGAACCTGGGGGCGCTGGATCTGCGCTTGAAGCTGGCCGGGAACAGCCTGGCCAATCTTTATCCGCTGACCGGCGTGACCCTGCCGGATTCGCCGCCCTATTCCACCGATGGCCGCCTGATCGCCAAACTCCACGAGCCCGGCGGGGCACTGTTTCGTTATGAGGCCTTCAACGGCAAGATCGGCGATAGCGATATTCACGGTGACCTGGCCTACGTTGCCAGCCAGCCGCGGCCAAAACTCAGTGGCGCGCTGGTGTCCAATCAACTGTTGTTCAGCGACCTGGCCCCCCTGATCGGCGCCGATTCCAACGCCGAACAAAAGGCCCGAGGCGGCGCGAGCAAACAGCCGTCCGACAAAGTACTGCCCGTGGAAGAGTTTCGTACCGAGCGCTGGGGCGTGATGGATGCCGATGTGGAGTTCACTGGCAAACGAATCGTCCACAGTGAGCAGTTACCGTTCACCGACCTTTACACGCATCTGGTGCTCAACGACGGCCAACTAAGCCTCGAGCCCCTGCGCTTCGGTGTGGCCGGTGGCCGGCTCGACGCGCAGATCCGCCTCAACGGCCGCACCCGGCCCCTTGCGGGACAGGCGAAGCTGACGGCGCGGGGTTTCAAGCTCAAGGAGTTGTTCCCCGGTTTCGCGCCGATGAAAACCAGCTTCGGTGAGCTGAACGGCGATGCCGATATCATCGGCCGTGGCAATTCGGTGGCGGCGTTGCTGGGCACCTCCAACGGCACGTTGAAAATGCTCATCAACGACGGCGCCATCAGTCGGGAGCTGATGGAACTGGCGGGGCTGAACGTCGGTAACTATGTGGTGGGGAAAATCTTTGGCGACGAGGAAGTGAAGATCAACTGCGCGGCGGCGGACTTCGACATCAAGACCGGCCTGGCGACCACTCGCCTGTTCGTGTTCGACACGGCGAACGCGATCATTTATGTCGATGGCACGGCGAACATGGCCACCGAACAACTGGACCTGACCATTACTCCGGAGTCCAAGGGCTGGCGCTTGATTTCCCTGCGCTCGCCCTTGTACGTGCGCGGCACCTTCGCCAAGCCCGCAGCGGGCGTCAAGGCCGTGCCGTTGATACTGCGTGGGGCCGGGATGGTGGCGCTGGGCGTCATTGCCGCGCCGGCGGCCGGGTTGTTGGCTCTGGTTGCGCCCAGCGGTGGCGAGCCGAACCAGTGTGCGCCGTTGCTGGAGCAGATGAAGGCCGGCAAGGCACCGGTGACGGTCAAACCAACCCGCTAGCCAGGCTTTGCGGTGAGGTTACTGGCCCCATCGCGAGCAGGCTCGCTCCCACATCGACCGCGACAGGACACGATTCAATGGGGGAGCGAGCCTGCTCGCGATAGCGGTATTACAAATCGGCCAGAATGTCGGCCATGTCATCGGCATGCTCTTCTTCCTGAGCCAGGATGTCTTCGAAGATTCGCCGGGTGGTCGGGTCCTTTTCGCCGATGTACTGGATGATTTCCCGGTAGCTGTCGATGGCGATCCGTTCGGCGACCAGGTCTTCGTAGACCATTTCCTTGAGGGTGTTCCCCGCCACGTACTGGGCGTGGGAGTTACGGGTCAACAGGTCGGGGTTGAACTCCGGCTCGCCGCCCAACTGCACAATGCGCTCAGCGAGCTTGTCGGCGTGTTCGGCTTCCTGGTTGGCGTGTTCGAGAAACTCGCTGGCCGCCACGCTGGCCTTGAGGCCGGTGGCCATGAAGTAGTGGCGCTTGTAGCGCAGCACGCACACCAGCTCCGTGGCCAGCGCTTCATTGAGCAGGCGAATGACTTCCGGTCGATCGGCGCTGTAGCCCTCGGTCACCGCGCCGTTCTGCACGTTCTGCCGTGCCCGTTCGCGCAGGGTGGTTACATCGGATAGGTGCATGTCACTCATAGCATTCTCCTGGAGGCTGATCCGGTAGGGCGTCACGCTCTGTTGGCGTGATCGCTCTAAATCTGAGTGATGCGATCCTCGAAAAGTTTTACCGAATTTTTCAGCGCATGAGCGGACTGCCGCGCCTCTTCCTCCAGCCACTGGAAGAATGCCCGCACCGGTGGATGGCGTTCACGGCCTGGAACGCACAGGGCACTGTAGCCAGCGCCGTTGACCTGAATCTGCGGCCGATAAGCCACCAACAGGCCACTGGCGAGGCTTTCGGAAGCGAGGATGTTGCTCGCCAGTACCAGGCCTTGCCCGGCTATCGCCGCTTGCAGGGCGTAATGCTCCTCGTCGTACTCGCGCATGCAAGGTTGCCGGGCCAGCCAGGTTTCGCCGGCCTGAGCGCACCAGGCTTCCCAGCCATGGGCATACAGTTTGGAATTGTGCCAGCGCACGCTGATCAGCGTGGGCTGCCTCTGCGCGGCCAGGGCCACTTGTTCCGGCGAGCCGTACACGCCGAAGTGTTCATCGAAAAGGCACAGGCCGTACAGGTTCGGGTAGCTGTCCAGGCTGTAGCGCACCACCAGATCGACGCTGGCGTCCTGATGCAGATCGACCACTTCGCAGTGGGTGTCCAGGCGCACGTTGATATTCGGATGACGCGCATAAAACCGGCCCAGGCGCGGCACCAGCCACAGGGTGGCAAACGCTGCGGTGGTGGACAGTGTCAGGTGAGTGTTGGTGCGTTGCGGGCGCAGGGTGTCGACGCTTTGCGCCACTTCCAGCAGGGCCCCGTGCAGGCTGTGGAACAAGCGTTGGCCGCCGTCGGTGAGCCGCACCTGGCGCGGCTGGCGTTCGAACAGCTGCACACCTAGCCAGGTTTCCAGGGCGCGAATCTGATGGGAAACCGCTGTGGGTGTCACCGACAGCTCCGCCGCCGCAGCCTTGAAGCTGAGCAGCCGTGCGGCAGACTCAAAGGCCCGCAGTGCGTTGAGGGGCAGCGTGGCAAACATTACTGATCTCCTGAAGTGCCATGGGTGAAATTAACTCATCTTGCGTGACGAGCCCTCATTTGCCCGGCTGCCGCGTTGGACATCAAGCTTTAAGCCGAAAAGTTCTATTGATTGTAGTCGCAACCCAAGGAGATTCAGATGAGCAAAATTCTTGTCGTGCATGGCAGCCCTCGTGGCGAGCGCTCTCACTCCCGACGCCTGACCGAAAGCTTTGTCTCGGCCTGGCAGGCGGCCCATCCGCACTCCCAGCTGAGCCGGCGCGAAGTGGGGCGCACCGTGATTCCTCCGGTCAACGAAGCGTTCATCGCGGCGGCGTTCTACCCCGAACCGCAAGCCCGACCGCTGACCATGCAGGCGGATCTGGCACTCAGTGATGCATTGGTGACGGAATTGCAGGTCCATGATCGGTTGGTCATCTCCGCGCCCATGCACAACTTCAGCGTGCCCAGCGGTGTAAAAGCCTGGATCGACCAGATCGTGCGGATCGGGCTGACGTTCAACCACAGCCTGGATAACGGTGTGTCACAGTACGAACCGCTGGTACTGGGCAAGAAAGCGCTGATCGTGACCAGTCGTGGCGACTTCGGTTTCGGGCCGGGTGGTCAGCTTGAAGGGATGAACCACGCCGACACGCTGCTGCGCACCGTGCTGGGTTTTATCGGTATCACCGATGTGACGGTGGTTGCCGCCGAAGGTGAGGAGTCGGCTGAGCGCAGTTTCGCCCAATCCTGTGCCGAGGCCGAGCAACGCTTGCTGGGGTTGGCGCAGACGTTCTGATGGCGCGGGTGTCATAGACTGGTCATCATCGATACCGATGCTGACCACCTATTGATCAAGGATGTCGCCATGTCACAACAGTGCGCCACTCGTTACCCGCTGGTGCTGGTCCCCGGAATGCTCGGGTTCATTCGTCTGGTGCTGTATCCGTATTGGTACGGGATCGTCTCGGCGTTGCGCCGGGGTGGGGCAGTGGTGGTTGCTGTGCAGGTGTCACCGCTGCACTCATCCGAGGTGCGCGGCGAGCAGTTGCTCGCGCGGATCGAGGAGATCCTCACGCAAACCGGTGCGCAGAAGGTCAACCTGATCGGCCACAGCCAGGGCGCCCTCACGGCACGCTACGCGGCGGCCAAGCGCCCGGACCTGGTGGCATCGGTCACTTCGGTGGCCGGCACCAACCATGGGTCCGAGCTGGCTGATTACCTGCAGGCCCATTACCCGGCCAACAGCGCCAAGGGTCGCCTGCTCAGTGCTTTGCTGCGGTTGATCGGCGCCCTGATGAGCCTGCTGGAAACCGGTTATCGCGGGCCCCGGTTGCCGGTGGATATCCAGGCGTCCCACGCCTCTCTCACTACCGCGGGCGTGGCCCTGTTCAACCAGCAATATCCCCAGGGCCTGCCAGAAACGTGGGGCGGGAACGGACCGGAAGTGGTCAATGGCGTGCGTTATTACTCCTGGTCCGGAACCTTGCAGCCAGGCAAGACCAACAGGGGGCGTAACCTGTTTGATGGCACCCACCGGAGTTGCCGGCTGTTCGCCCGCACTTTCGTGCGTGAGGCCGGGCAATGCGACGGCATGGTCGGGCGTTACAGCTCGCATTTGGGCACGGTGATCGGCGATGACTATCCGCTGGATCACTTCGATATCGTCAACCAGTCGTTGGGGCTGGTGGGCAAGGGCGCCGAGCCGGTTCGCTTGTTCGTCGAGCATGCGCAGCGGTTGAAGGCTGCTGGCGTGTAGGGCTTCAGGTCGGGTTGTCCGTCATCGCGAGCAGGCTCGCTCCCACATTCGGATCGGGTTTCTTCTGGCGGAGTGCGGTCAACTGTGGGAGCGAGCCTGCTCGCGATGACGGTCAATCAGACACGGAAATTCGCGCAGATGAAGGTGTAACAGGCGTTGTCTACACTGCACCTCATCGCCGTACCCATCGTGCGGCAGCCAGGAGAAAACATCATGAAGATGCTGCGTGTTCCTTTGTTGGTGATCGGGTTGCTGCTGTCTTCCCAGGGTTTCGCCGCCACGGCCCAACAGAACAAGATGACCACCTGCAATGCCGACGCTACCGCCAAGGCCCTCAAGGGCGACGAGCGCAAAGCCTTCATGAGCAACTGCCTCAAGGCCACCCCCGTCGATGCCAGCACCCCGCAGGAACGCATGAAAACCTGCAACGCCACGGCCACGACCCAGGCACTGAAAGGCGATGCGCGTAAAGCGTTCATGAGTGAGTGTCTGAAGAAAAAATAACCGCCGGGATTTTTTCAGACGGTGAAGGCCTCATCGCGAGCAGCCTCGCTTCCACAGTTGATTTGCACTGCCCGGTCCATTGTGGGAGCGAGCCTGCTCGCGATGGGGCCGGCAAAGGCGCTACAAAAAAACACCTGCACTGTGATCGAGGTCAGCCGATACAATCCCTAGTGCTGTTGGTGGAACGCTGGCAGACTGCCGATCCTTTCACGCCGTTTTGTTCTGAGGCTGTATGCCAACGTTTTCTCAGCGTCATGTCTTGTTGGTGATCAGTTGGGTGATCATTTTTGGTGGGTTGTTGCTGGTGCTGCCACTGCGCCTGTTGCCGAGCCTTTTGGCCGGTTTGCTGGTGTTCGAGCTGGTCAACATGCTCACCCCGCAGTTGCAACGGCTGATCGAGGGCCGGCGGGCCCGCTGGTTGGCGGTGGCGCTGCTGGGCACGCTGGTGGTCAGTGTGCTGTCGTTGATTTTCGCCGGGGCCTTCAGTTTCCTGCTCCATGAGGCGGAAAACCCTGGCGCATCCCTGGACATGTTCATGACGGTGGTCGACCGCGCCCGGGGGCAGTTGCCACCGTTCATCGACGCCTACCTGCCGGCCAGCGCGGCCGAGTTCCGGGTGGCCATTGGCGACTGGATGAGCAAGCACCTGAGCGAGCTGCAGTTGGTGGGCAAGGATGCGGCCCACATGTTCGTGACGTTGTTGATCGGCATGGTCCTGGGGGCTATCGTCGCCCTGCAGCGCATCCCCGACCTGACCAAGCGCAAGCCCCTGGCGGCGGCGCTGTTCGACCGTCTGAGCCTGTTGGTCAAGGCGTTCCGCAACATTGTGTTCGCCCAGATCAAGATTTCCCTGCTCAACACCTTCTTCACCGGGATTTTCCTGGCGGTGGTGCTGCCGCTGTTCGGCATCCACCTGCCGCTGACCAAGACCCTGATCGTCATGACGTTCCTGTTGGGGCTGCTGCCGGTCATTGGCAACCTGATGTCCAACACCCTGATCACCATCGTCGCCTTGTCGCTGTCGATCTGGGTGGCAATGGCGGCGCTGGGTTACCTGATCGTGATCCACAAGCTCGAATACTTCCTCAATGCCCGCATCGTCGGTGGGCAGATCAGCGCCAAGTCCTGGGAATTGCTCATGGCGATGCTGGTGTTCGAAGCCGCGTTCGGCCTGCCGGGCGTGGTGGCGGGGCCGATTTATTATGCTTACTTGAAGAGTGAGTTGAAGCAGGTGGGGATGGTTTGACCTGATCGGCGTCGCCTGTTCTGACGCCATCGCGAGCAGGCTCGCTCCCACCGTTGAGCGAGTTCCTTCAGAGGGAATGCGGTTCAATGTGGGAGCGAGCCTGCTCGCGATAGATGCGCCGCAGAACTTGAATCAGACCTGCGTGCCGTAGCGCTTCATCGCCTCAATCGCCAGCCCGCTGCCGATGCTGCCGAAGATATTGCCTTCCACATGCCGCGCTTGGGGCAGCATCGCCGAGACGCTGTTGCGCAGTGCCGGGATGCCGCTGGAGCCACCGGTAAAGAACACCGTATCCACCTGATCGACGCGTACGTTGGCATCGTTGAGCAATTGCGTGACGCTGCCGCGCACCCGCTCCAGCAGGCCGTCGATGGCCGATTCGAACAGTTCCCGGCTCAGGTCCACGCTCAGGCCTGCCTCGATCCGGTCCAGGAGCAAATGACGCTGGTCGGAGTGGGTCAGCTGGATCTTGGTTTCTTCCACTTCCATCGCCAGCCAGTGCCCCGCGCGCTGTTCGATCAACTTGAACAACCGGTCGATGCCGCCGGTGTCTTCGATGTCGTAGCGCATGCTGCCCAGGGCCAGGGTGGATTTCTGCGAGTACACCGCGTTGATGGTGTGCCAGGTCGCCAGGTTCATGTGGTGGCTGGTGGGCATGTAGGCGCCGCTTTTCATGCGGCTGCCGTAGCCGAACAGCGGCATCAGGCCGGCCAGCGAGAGCTGCTTGTCGAAGTCGGTGCCGCCGATGTGCACACCGCCGGTGGCGAGGATGTCGGCGTGACGGTTGTCATGGGTGCGCCGCTCGGGCGACAGGCGTACCAGGGAGAAGTCCGAAGTACCGCCACCGATGTCGACGATCAGTACCAGCTCTTCCCTCTCGATGGTCGACTCATAGTCGAAGGCCGCCGCGATGGGCTCATACTGGAACGAGACTTCCTTGAAACCGATGGCGCGGGCTACGTCCACGAGGGTGTTCTCCGCTTCCTGATCGGCCATTTCATCGTCGTCGACGAAAAATACCGGGCGGCCCAGCACCACTTCTTCGAATTCCCGACCGGCGGTGGCTTCGGCACGCTTCTTCAACTGGCCGATGAACAGCCCCAAAAGATCCTTGAACGGCATGGCCGTGCCCAGCACGCTGGTGTCGTGCTTGATCAGCTTGGACCCCAGCAGACTCTTGAGCGAGCGCATCAGCCGGCCTTCGTAGCCTTCCAGGTACTCGTGCAGGGCCAGGCGGCCATACACCGGGCGGCGTTCCTCGAGATTGAAAAAGACCACCGAGGGCAGGGTGATCTTGTCGTCCTCCAGCGCAATCAGCGTTTCCATGCCGGGGCGCAGCCAGCCGACAGTGGAGTTGGACGTGCCAAAGTCGATGCCGCAGGCACGGGCCGGAGATGCGTTTTTCATGTCTTTCGGATTCCAGTTGAAAAAACGGCCGCGCAGTGTATGTCAGTGCGGCACGGATTCGAAGGCCGGTTATCTGCTAATTCGTAAACTCTGGCCTTGAAAGACAGCGTCGCACCCCCAAACTTGCTGGCATGGGCCTGGCAGCCACAAGGCGAGTACAAGAACCGCCACCGGCTGCCGATAAACTTCTGAAGCGCCGCCCGGTCACAAACCTTGAGATCGGTCAAACCCCAGGACTTGTATCACGAGCATGCTGCGGGTGGCGGTGCGATATCGATAACGGATGGTGATCCTTCGATGGACTTCAAAGACTATTACAAGATTCTGGGTGTGGAGCCGACGGCTGATGACGCCACGATCAAGGCTGCTTATCGCAAACTGGCCCGCAAATACCACCCGGATGTGAGTAAGGAAAAGGATGCCGAGACCAAATTCAAGGACGTCTCCGAAGCCTATGAAGCGCTGAAGAGCGCCGACAAACGCGCCGAGTACGATGACCTGCGTCGCTATGGCCAGCACGGCCAGCCTTTCCAGGGACCGCCGGGCTGGCAAAGCCGGGGCGGCTTTGGCGGTGGACAGGACACCGGCGATTTTTCGGATTTCTTCAGCTCGATTTTTGGTAATCGCGGGCCGGGTTTCGGTGGCGGACAGTCAGGCCGCAGCACCGGCCGTCGAGGGCAAGACGTGGAAATGGAACTACCGATTTTCCTGGAAGAGACCCTGTCGAGCGAATCGAAGAAGGTCAGCTTCCAGGTGCCGCAGTACAACGCCGCCGGCCAGCACGTCAGCAATACCAGCAAAAGCCTGAACGTGAAGATTCCCCTGGGCGTGACCGACGGCGAACGCATCCGCCTCAAGGGCCAGGGTGCGCCGGGTATTGGCGGCGGTGCCAATGGCGATTTGTACCTGACCATTCGTTTTGCCCCGCACCCCAAGTTCGACGTCGAAGGCCAGGATCTGATCATCACGTTGCCCCTGGCGCCGTGGGAATTGGCACTGGGCACTGAAGTGGCGGTGCCGACCCTCACCGGCAAGATCAACCTCAAGGTTCCGGCCGGCAGCCAGAATGGCCAGCGCATGCGCGCCAAGGGCCACGGCCTGCGCAACAAGGCCGGCGAGCGCGGTTACCTGTTCGTACAGCTCAAGGCCGTGATGCCCAAGGCCAGCGACGAGGCAGTCAAGGCGTTGTGGGCGGAGCTGGCGAAGAAGGCTGCGTTCGATCCGCGGGAGAATTTCTGACTGTTTTGAGGCGCTAGACTCGACAGTTAAAGCATTGGGAGAAGCAGACCATGAACAACCCGATCATTGAACTGAACCTGATGGAATTTTGCGAGGCCGCTGCGTTGGCGGATGTCCATGTGATCGAAATCGTCGAGCATGGCATTCTCGAACCCCATGGCGCGGCCCCGGCGGATTGGCGCTTCACCGATTACGAACTGGTCTTGGCCCGGCGTGCGGCCAAGCTGCGCCGCGAGCTGGAACTGGAATGGGAAGGTGTCGCCCTGGCGCTGGACCTGCTGGAAGAAGTACAGCAACTGCGCAGCGAAAACCGCATGCTCAAGCAGCGGTTGGGACGGTTGGTGGAGTAGGTTGATTAAGCCTGCCCGAGACCAGGGCCAGGCACATGATTTCCTCATTCTGTGGCGAGGGAGCTTGCTCCCGCTGGGCTGCGTAGCAGCCCCTCCTTTGGCGGTTGCTGCGCAACCGAGCGGGAGCAAGCTCCCTCGCCACAGGGGTATGTGTCTGGCCTGATTCACCTCAAAACAGAAAATAGCGCTGCGCCATCGGCAGCACATCAGCCGGTTCACACCACAACAACACTCCATCGGCCTTGACCTGGTAGGTCTGTGGATCGACATCGATGTTCGGTAGGTAATCGTTGTGGATCAGGTCGGTTTTCTGCACATTGCGGCAGCCTTTGACCACGGCAATTCTCTTCTTTAGTCCAAGCTGTTCGGGCAGCCCCGCCTCGGCGGCGGCCTGACTGATGAACGTCAGGCTGGTGGCGTGCCGCGAGCCGCCGAAGCTTGCGAACATCGGTCGGTAGTGCACCGGTTGCGGTGTCGGTATCGAGGCGTTGGCGTCGCCCATCAGGCTGGCGGCAATCGCCCCGCCCTTGAGGATCAGGGTCGGCTTGACGCCGAAGAACGCCGGGCGCCACAGCACCAGGTCGGCCCACTTGCCCACTTCGATGGAGCCCACTTCATGGCTGATGCCATGGGTGATCGCCGGGTTGATGGTGTACTTGGCGATGTAGCGCTTGATGCGAAAATTGTCGTTGCCTTCGCCATCGCCGGGCAGGGCGCCGCGTTGCTTTTTCATCTTGTCGGCGGTCTGCCAGGTGCGGGTGATGACTTCACCGACGCGGCCCATGGCCTGGCTGTCGGAACTGATCATCGAGAACGCGCCCAGGTCGTGGAGGATGTCTTCGGCGGCGATGGTTTCACGACGGATGCGGCTTTCAGCGAAGGCCACGTCTTCGGCGATGCTCGGGTCCAGGTGATGGCAGACCATCAGCATGTCCAGGTGTTCGTCGATGGTGTTGCGGGTGAACGGCCGGGTCGGGTTGGTGGAGCTGGGCAACACATTGGCAAAACCGCAGGCCTTGATGATGTCTGGCGCATGGCCGCCACCGGCGCCTTCGGTGTGATAGGTGTGGATGGTGCGGCCCTTGAACGCGGCCAGGGTGGTTTCCACGAAACCCGATTCGTTGAGGGTGTCGGTATGGATCGCCACCTGCACGTCGTACTGGTCGGCCACGCTCAGGCAGTTGTCGATGGCCGCCGGGGTGGTGCCCCAGTCTTCGTGCAGCTTCAGGCCGATGGCACCGGCCTTGACTTGCTCGATCAACGGCTCGGGCAGGCTGGCGTTGCCCTTGCCGGTGAAGCCGATGTTCATTGGGAAAGCGTCGGCGGCCTGGAGCATGCGCGCCAGGTGCCACGGCCCGGAGGTACATGTGGTGGCATTGGTCCCGGTGGCCGGGCCCGTACCGCCGCCGATCATGGTGGTGACACCGCTCATCAAGGCTTCTTCGATCTGCTGCGGGCAGATGAAGTGAATGTGGGTGTCGATACCGCCGGCGGTGAGGATCATGCCTTCACCGGCGATCACTTCGGTGCTGGCGCCAATGGCGATGGTCACATCGGGCTGGATGTCCGGGTTACCGGCCTTGCCGATGGCTTTGATGCGCCCGTCCTTGAGACCGACATCGGCCTTGACGATGCCCCAGTGATCGATGATCAGCGCGTTGGTGATCAGCGTGTCGACGACCTCGGCGGCCAGCAGCTGGCTCTGGCCCATGCCGTCGCGAATCACTTTGCCGCCGCCGAATTTCACTTCTTCGCCATAGGTGGTGAAGTCCTTTTCCACCTCGATCCACAGTTCGGTGTCGGCCAGGCGGACCTTGTCGCCGACGGTGGGGCCGAACATGTCGGCGTAGGCTTGTCTCGAAATCTTCATGTGCTTGCCTTGGAATTCAATTGAATGTGGAAACCGTTCGCTTCGCTCACTCATCGCGAGCAGGCTCGCTCCCACAGTTGATCGCATTCCCCTGTGGGAGCGAGCCTGCTCGCGATGGGGCCGGTGCTGGCACCCTATGACTTACAGGTCGCCCATCACCCGCCCGGCAAACCCGAACACCCGGCGATGCCCCGCCAAATCCACCAGTTCCACCTCGCGGCTCTGGCCCGGTTCGAAGCGCACCGCGGTGCCGGCCGGAATGTTCAGGCGCATGCCACGGCTGGCGGCGCGGTCGAAGGTCAGGGCGTCGTTGGTTTCGAAAAAGTGATAGTGCGAGCCGACCTGGATCGGCCGGTCGCCGCTGTTGGCGACGTTCAGGGTGAGGGTGCGGCGACCGACGTTGAGTTCGATGTCGCCGGGCTGGACCTGGTATTGGCCTGGAATCATTGCGGTTGCCCCAAAGTCTTGTAGTAAATGGCGGTCGGGGTGTACGTCCCGTCCGGGCTCTGGCAGTAGTCGGGCAGTTCACCGACGCGGGTGTAGCCCATGGCGCGGTAGAATGCCTCGGCCTCGGAACCAGCCTCCGTGTCGAGGTACAACAGGCCGCGCTTGTGCTGGCGGGCGCCGAGTTCCAGGGCGCTCATCAATTGCTGGCCCAGGCCGCGGCGGCGAGCCTCGCCGCGCACCAGCAGCTTTTGCACTTCGGCACGGTTGAGGCCGTTGGGTTTCTGGCACAGGGCAAGTTGGACGCTGGCCTGCACCTGTTCATCCTTGACCACCACCCACAGCAGCAAGTGGCCCTGGTTGAGACTGGCCTGAACCTCATCGAAATAGGCGCGTGCCTGGACCGCATCGAGATCGGCCATGAACCCCACGCTGGCGCCATAGCCGACGGCGTCGAGCAACAGATCGATCAGGCCCTGGCGGTAGTGCGCAAAGCTCTCGGCGTGGACTCGGCGCAACTGGGCGGGGTTCATAGGCATCACTCCTTGTCGACGGCAGGCGGTAGCGCCCCTGGGTTGAGGATCAACTGCATGAAAGTCAGGTCCAGCCAACGGCCGAACTTGGTGCCCACCTGGGGCATCTGCCCGGTGGTGATGAAGCCAGCCCGCTCGTGCAGGCGAATCGAGGCGGCGTTGCCGCTTTCGACGGCCGCGACCATGACGTGTTTGCCGCACGCCCTGGCGCGCTCGATCAGGGCCGTCATCAACAGTGAGCCCAAGCCGTTGCCGCGTTGGTCATCACGTACGTACACCGAATGCTCCACGGTGTGCCGGAAACCATCGAAGGGTCGCCAGTCGCCGAACGAGGCATAGCCGAGGACGTTATCTTCGTCATCGACCACCACCAGCACCGGATAGCCTTGCGATTGCCGGGCGCTGAACCATGCCTGGCGATTGCCCAGGTCCACGGCCTGTTCGTTCCAGATCGCCGTGGTGTTCAGCACCGCGTCGTTGTAGATGTCACGGATCGCTGGCAAGTCGGCGTGGCGGGCGTCTCGAATGTCATAGGTCATGGTGCGGCCTCACGCGATCGGCTGGTGGACAGTGACCAGTTTGGTGCCGTCGGGAAACGTCGCCTCGACCTGGATCTCCGGGATCATTTCCGGGATGCCCTCCATTACCTGTTCGCGGGTCAACAGCGTGGTGCCGTAATGCATCAGCTCGGCCACGGTCTGGCCATCGCGGGCGCCTTCGAGCAGGGCGGCGGAAATATAGGCCATCGCCTCCGGGTAGTTGAGCTTCAAGCCGCGAGCCAACCGTCGCTCGGCGACGAGGCCGGCGGTGAAGATCAGCAGCTTGTCTTTTTCGCGTGGGGTCAGGTCCATGTGCAATCCATAAGGGCAGATAAAAAATTCTTGCTGTAAACACAGATCTCCTTGTGGGAGATCCTTTGTGGGAGCGAGCTTGCTCGCGATAGCGGTGTGTCAGTCGACATTAATGTTGAATGTTCCATCGCCATCGCGAGCAAGCTCGCTCCCACAGGAAAGCAGATTCATGTACTCCAGATTCTGGGCGGCATGGCCTCTCTTCCAAGCAATGCAGGCCTGAGCAAACGCCACAATTCAATCAACCAACCCCGCGCCAGCAGCGCCTCGCTCGCCAGACATCGGGCCACGATCAGGCCGGGCAATTGAGTCAGGTCGCCGCGCACGTGATGGCCCAGGGATCGGCACTGTTCCAGCAACTCGCTATCAATCTCGCCAGTCACCAGCAGTGTGGCAAACACCGGATCGCCGCCCAGCCCGATGGGCGAGTCGAGCAATCCGTCACCGCCCACAATGCGCTGGCGTTCATGCCAGAGCAACTGCCCGTCGCGGCGGATGTCCAGCCGCGACTGGAAATGTCCCAGGTCAAATCGTTCACCGCTGGCCGGCCGACCGAGGGCCACCATGTCCCAGTAGAACAGGCGCCCGTCACCCTGCAGGTCGATGCTGGTGCTGAGTTCGGCCTGGGCGGCACTGAAGACGATGGTTTCCTGGGGCAGCCATTCCAGGGTCGCCCCCGCGGCCACGCTCAGGTTCAGTTGCTGATAGGCCGGGCCGGCGGCGCGATACCACTTGGCCGCGCCGGGACTGGTCAACTGCGCCCAGGCAGCGGGGCCGACGTGGGCCGCGATGTCCAACCGATCACCGCCGGCAATTCCGCCGGGCGGGTGGACGATGATGTGCTGGCACACTTCGGGGCCTTCGGCGTACAGGTGTTTTTGCACCCGCAGCGGACCTTTGTGGCGGCGCTGCACCGGACGCGTGCAGTCACCGAACCGGGCATAACCCAGTTCCAGCTCGGCATGCCAGCTGGGGGTGAATAGGGCCGAAGGCGCCAGTAAGGAGACAGGTAGGTTCATGATTTCCGATTATCGTTAGAGCGCTACAGACTAGATCGTAACCAGCCCGCGCACACCCTCGGCTTCCATATTTTCTCCGCGCCCCTGCTGCACGATCTCGCCCCGGGACATCACCAGGTATTGATCGGCCAGCTCGGCGGCGAAGTCGTAGAACTGCTCCACCAGCAAAATCGCCATGTCGCCCCGGGCCGCCAGTTTCTTGATGACCACGCCGATCTCCTTGATCACCGACGGTTGAATGCCTTCGGTGGGCTCGTCGAGAATCAGCAGGCGCGGACGGCTGGCCAGGGCCCGGCCAATGGCAAGTTGCTGTTGCTGGCCACCGGACAGGTCACCGCCACGGCGTTGTTTCATTTGCAGCAGCACCGGGAACAATTCGTAAATGAACGCCGGCACCTCTTTGGCCTCGGCGGCGGGAAAACGCGACAGGCCCATCAGCAGGTTTTCTTCCACCGTCAGCCGTCCGAAAATCTCCCGGCCCTGAGGCACGTAGGCAATACCGGCGTGCACCCGTTGGTGCGGTTTGAAGGTGGTGATGGGTTTGCCTTCCCAGCTCACCGCCCCTTCCTTGGCCGGCAACAGGCCCATCAGGCATTTGAGCAGGGTGGTCTTGCCCACGCCGTTGCGGCCCAGCAGGCACGTCACCTCGCCGACCTTCACGTCGAATGACAGGCCGCGCAGGATGTGGCTACCGCCGTAGTATTGGTGCAGCTTGTCGACTTGCAGCATTTTCCAGATTCTCCTCGAACCCCTGTGGGAGCGAGCCTGCTCGCGATAGCGTCAGAACATTCAGAATGGATGCTGACTGACACACCGCCATCGCGAGCAGGCTCGCTCCCACATAAAAAGCAATTTTGCGCCTCAGCGCCCGAGATACACCTCGATCACCCGCTCATTGTCCTGCACCTGCGCCAGCGACCCTTCGGCCAGCACGCTGCCCTGGTGCAGCACGGTGACGTGGTCGGCAATCGCGCCGACGAAGCCCATGTCGTGTTCCACCACCATCAGCGAATGCTTGCCCGCCAGTGATTTGAACAGCTCGGCAGTGAACTCGGTTTCGGCGTCGGTCATGCCCGCCACGGGTTCGTCGAGCAGCAAGAGTTGTGGGTCCTGCACCAGCAGCATGCCGATCTCCAGAAACTGTTTCTGCCCGTGGGACAGCAACCCGGCGGCGCGATTGACCGACGTCGTGAGGCGGATGGTCTCCAGCACTTCGCTGATGCGCTCGTGTTGCTCGCCAGTGAGTTTGGCCCGCAGGCTGGCCCACACCGATTTGTCGGTTTTCAGCGCCAGCTCCAGGTTCTCGAACACGCTCAAGGCTTCGAACACCGTGGGTTTCTGGAATTTGCGACCGATGCCGGCCTGGGCGATCTGCACTTCGCTCATGCTCGTCAGGTCCAGGGTTTCACCGAACCAGGCCTTGCCGTGGCTGGGCCGGGTCTTGCCGGTGATCACGTCCATCAGCGTGGTCTTGCCCGCGCCGTTGGGGCCGATGATGCAGCGCAATTCGCCGACGCCGATGTACAGGTTCAGAGCGTTCAGGGCCTTGAAACCGTCGAAACTGACGCTGATGTCTTCCAGGGTCAGGATGGTGCCGTGACGGGTGTTCAGGCCCTTGCCGGCGGCCTGACCGAGGCCGATGGCGTCGCGACTGCTGCCTTGGTCTTTGTTGGGATCCAGTATGGGTTCGAGCATGAAATCGGCTGTGGGTGTGATTCGCATCATTCGCCCCTTTTCTTGAGTAGCCCGATCACACCCTTGGGCAGATACAGGGTCACAACGATGAACAGCGCGCCGAGGAAGAACAGCCAGTACTCGGGAAAGGCCACGGTGAACCAGCTCTTCATGCCGTTGACCACACCGGCCCCCAGCAGCGGCCCGATCAGCGTGCCGCGCCCGCCGAGGGCCACCCACACGGCGGCCTCGATGGAGTTGGTCGGCGACATTTCGCTGGGGTTGATAATGCCCACCTGCGGCACATACAACGCCCCGGCCAGGCCGCACAACACCGCGCTCAATACCCAGACGAACAGCTTGAAGCCACGGGGATCGTAGCCGCAGAACATCAGGCGGTTTTCCGCGTCGCGCAGGGCGGTCAGCACTCGGCCGAACTTGCTGCGGGCCAGGCGCCAGCCGATGAACAGGCTCGCCACCAAGAGCAGCACCGTGGCCAGGAACAGCACCGCTCGGGTGCCCGGCTCGGTGATGCCAAAGCCCAGGATCGAGCGAAAGTTGGTGAAGCCGTTGTTGCCGCCAAACCCGGTTTCGTTGCGGAAAAACAGCAGCATCCCGGCAAACGTCAGGGCCTGGGTCATGATCGAGAAATACACGCCCTTGATCCGCGAGCGGAAGGCGAAGAAGCCGAACACCAGCGCCAGCAACCCCGGTGCCAGCACCACCAGGCACATGGCCCAGACAAAGCTGTCGGTGCCGCTCCAGTACCAGGGCAATTCGCTCCACGACAGAAAGGTCATGAACGCCGGCAAGCCGTCACCGGCGGCCTGGCGCATCAGGTACATGCCCATGGCATAGCCGCCGAGGGCGAAGAACAGACCGTGGCCCAGGGAGAGCAGGCCGGCGTAGCCCCAGACCAGGTCCAGGGCGAGGGCGACGATGGCGTAGCAGAGAATCTTGCCCACCAGGGTCAGGGTGTAAGCCGAGACATGCAGCGGGTTATCCACTGCCAACAGCGACAGCAGCGGCAGGCTCAACAGCACTGCCAGGATCACCACGCCGACGGCGAGGGTGACTTTCGGGCCGGCCTTTTGCGCGGCCGTGAGCATCAGGGGCTGGTTCATCAGTCGATTACCCGTCCTTTGAGCGCGAAGAGGCCTTGCGGACGCTTCTGGATGAACAGAATGATCAGCGCGAGGATCAGGATCTTGCCGAGCACGGCGCCGATCTGCGGTTCAAGAATCTTGTTGGCGATGCCCAGCCCGAACGCGGCGAACACACTGCCGGCCAACTGACCGACGCCACCGAGCACCACCACCAGGAACGAGTCGATGATGTAGCTCTGGCCCAGGTCCGGGCCGACGTTGCCGATCTGGCTCAGGGCCACGCCACCGAGCCCGGCGATGCCCGAGCCGAGGCCGAAGGCGAGCATGTCCACGCGGCCGGTGGGCACGCCGCAGCAAGCGGCCATGTTGCGGTTCTGGGTCACCGCGCGCACGTTCAGGCCCAGGCGGGTCTTGTTCAGCAACAGCCAGGTCAGCGCCACCACGAACAGGGCGAAGGCGATGATCACGATGCGGTTGTAGGGCAGTACGAGATTCGGCAGCACCTGGATGCCGCCGGACAGCCAGGACGGGTTGGCGACTTCAACGTTCTGCGCGCCGAACACCAGGCGCACCAGTTGGATCAGCATCAGGCTGATGCCCCAGGTGGCGAGCAGAGTCTCCAGGGGGCGCCCATAGAGGTGACGGATCACCGTGCGCTCCAAAGCCATACCGATGGCGGCGGTGATGAAAAACGCCACCGGCAGGGCGATCAACGGGTAGAACTCGATGGCATTCGGGGCGAAGCGCTGGAACAGCATCTGCACCACGTAGGTGGAATAGGCCCCCAACATGAGCATCTCGCCGTGGGCCATGTTGATCACCCCCAGCAGGCCGAAGGTGATTGCCAGGCCCAGGGCGGCCAGGAGCAGGATCGAGCCCAGGGACATGCCGCTGAAGGCCTGGCCCAGCAATTCACCGATCAGCAGCTTGCGCTTGACCTGGCCTAGGCTGGTTTCGGCGGCGGTGCGTACCGTGGCGTCGGTTTCAACGCCGGGTTCGAGCAGGCCTTCGAGGCGGGTGCGGGCCAACGGATCGCCGGTTTCCCCCAATAGCCGCACGGCAGCCAGGCGAACCGACGGGTTGGGGTCTACCAGTTGCAGGTTCGCCAACGCCAGGCTCAGGGCTGCATGCACGTCTTCGTCCTGCTCGCCGGCCAACTGCCTGTCGAGAAATGCCAGTTGGGCCGGGCGGGCGCTTTTTTGCAGTTGCTGGGCGGCGCTCAGGCGCACGCTGGCGTCAGCGGCCAATAGTTGATGGCTGGCCAGGGCGGTTTCAATCAACCCTCGCAAGCGGTTGTTCAGACGCAGGGTCTTGGGCTGGCCGTCGACGGTCAACTGACCTTGTTGCAAGGCGTTGATCAGTTCGACACGCTCAGGTTCCGGTTGCGCGGCCCAGGTTTCCAGCAGCGTGGCTTGCTGGGGCGGCTTGGCGGCGAGGAAATCTTCGGCATCACCGGCGTGGGCCTCCAGTGGCAATAGCAGCACCAGGGCGAGGATGAGGCGGTAGAGGGCGGTGGGCATAGAGAGTCGCCTTGCACGGACAATGTGGGAGCGAGCTTGCTCGCGATGGCGGTGGGTCAGTCACATCAGTGTTGAACAGGGGGCCGCTATCGCGAGCAAGCTCGCTCCCACAGGGATTTGTGTCGGCCCGAGCGTCGTGCTCGGGTCGACCCCCCATGGGCTCAGTTGCTCTTCACCGCATAGTCAGGCTTCTTGTCGTTGCCTTCGATGAACGGGCTCCATGGCTGGGCGCGGATCGGGCCCTCGGTCTGCCAGACCACGTTGAACTGACCGTCGGCCTGGATCTCGCCGATCATCACCGGCTTGTGCAGGTGGTGGTTGGTCTTGTCCATGGTCAGGGTGTAGCCCGACGGTGCGTCGAACGTCTGGCCGGCCAGGGCTTCGCGGACTTTGTCGACGTCGGTGGACTTGGCTTTTTCAACCGCTTGCGCCCACATATGGATGCCGACGTAGGTGGCTTCCATCGGGTCGTTGGTCACGGCTTTGTCGGCGCCTGGCAGGTTCTTGGCCTTGGCATAGGCCTTCCAGGAATCGACGAATTTCTTGTTCGCCGGGTTATCCACGGACTCGAAGTAGTTCCACGCCGCCAGGTTACCCACCAGCGGCTTGGTGTCGATGCCGCGCAGCTCTTCTTCGCCCACCGAGAACGCCACCACTGGTACGTCGGTGGCTTTCAGGCCCTGGTTCGCCAGTTCTTTATAGAACGGCACGTTGGAGTCGCCGTTGACCGTGGAGATGACCGCGGTCTTGCCGCCGGCCGAGAACTTTTTGATGTTGGCCACGATGGTCTGGTAGTCGCTGTGGCCGAACGGGGTGTAGACCTCTTCGATGTCCTTGTCTGCCACACCTTTGGAATGCAGGAACGAACGCAGGATCTTGTTGGTGGTGCGCGGGTAGACGTAGTCGGTGCCCAGCAGGAAGTAGCGCTTGGCACTGCCGCCTTCTTCGCTCATCAGGTATTCCACCGCCGGAATGGCCTGCTGGTTCGGCGCCGCGCCGGTGTAGAAGACGTTCGGCGACATCTCTTCGCCTTCGTATTGCACCGGGTAGAACAGCAGGCCGTTGAGCTCTTCGAACACCGGCAACACGGATTTGCGCGACACCGACGTCCAGCAGCCGAACACCACCGCGACCTTGTCCTGGGTCAGCAATTGACGGCCTTTTTCGGCGAACAGCGGCCAGTTCGAGGCCGGGTCCACGACCACCGCTTCGAGCTGCTTGCCGTTGACCCCACCTTTGGCGTTGATCTCGTCGATGGTCATCAGCGCCATGTCCTTGAGGGACGTCTCGGAGATCGCCATGGTGCCGGACAATGAATGCAAGATGCCGACCTTGATGGTTTCGGCGGCCTGGACGGTCCAGGCCATGCCCATCGCGGCAATGCTTGCCGAGAGTGTAAAAGCCTTGATCAAGCTACGACGCTTCATTGTGCGATCTCCGTGCAATTATGAGTTTTTTTCGATGGCAGATGCGGACGCTGAAGGGGCTTTTGCAAGGGGTGTGCCCGGTTGGGCAAAGGCATTGAGAATGCGGGGTTGGCGCGCTGGGGTAAAAGTGCGAATGCACCACTAGCGACCGCGGCCTAGGCGCTGGTGCGATCAGATGCGCCACATTGGGGCGAAGGCTTGCAGTTCCCCTGTTATTTGCAAGTCAGGGAAACAGGGGTGGATTCAGCGACGGCGCATCAGGCCGATGAAGAACAGGCCACCGATAGCGGCAGTGGCGACGCCAATGGGCAAGTCCTCCGGTGCGATCAGGGTCCGGGCCGCCACATCCACCCACACCAGGAACAGGCTGCCCAGCAGAACACACGCAGGCAGCAGCCGACGGTGTTCGGCACCCACCAGGCGCCTGGCAATGTGCGGCACCATCAGCCCGACAAAACCGATCGAGCCGCTGATGGACACCAGCACGCCGGTCATCAGCGAGGCGATCAGGAAAATCCACAACCTCACCTTCGCCGCGTTCAGGCCCAGGGTCACGGCGGTCTGTTCGCCCGCCATCAGTGCATTCAGCGGCCGGGCCATGCCCAGCAGCAATCCCAGCCCCAGCAACACACTGGCCGCCGGCACCGCCAGCAATTCCCAGCGCGCCAGGCCCAGGCCGCCGAGCATCCAGAACATCACTGCGGAACTGGCGCGATGGTCACCCAGAAACAGCAAGAGGTTGGCCGCCGCCATCATCACGAATGACACCGCCACGCCGCACAGCAACAAGCGATCGCTTTCCAGACGGCCTTGGCGGCTGGCGATGGCCAGTACCAGCAACATGCTCAACAATGCGCCGATAAATGCGGCCAGCGGCAGGGTCAGCAGACCAATGATCTCACCGACATGCAGCACCACAATGACCGCACCCAGGGTCGCGCCGGACGTGACGCCCAGCAGGTGCGGGTCGGCCAGGGGGTTGCGCGTCACCGCTTGCAGGACCGCACCGATCAACGCCAGCCCCGCGCCCACCAAGGCACCGAGCAGCAGGCGCGGGACGCGGATCAGCCAAACGATATGTTCCTGGCCGGGCGACCAATACACGTCACCCACACCGAAAGCCTTGTTCAGCAGGATGTCCCAGACCACAGCCACCGGCACCCGCGCCGGACCGAACCCCAGGGACACCACGCACGACACCAGCATCAGTGCACCGAGGCACACCAGCAACGCGCCATAGCGACGATTGCTCATGGACGGTGAAAACCCTTTGCCAGGGTTTGCACCGCTAATACGTTATCGATACCCGGCGTGGCCTGAACGTAAGGGATCACGATGAAGCGCCGGTGCTTGATCGCATCCACCGATTGCAGGGCCGGGTTGTTCAGCAGGAATTGCTGCTTCTGCTCGGCGCTGACTTCGCCGTAATCGACAATCACGATCACTTCGGGGTTGCGCTCGACCACGTTCTCCCAGCTCACCCGGGTCCAACTGGTCTGCACGTCATCAAGAATGTTGCGCCCGCCGGCTGCATCGATCAGGGCCTGTGGCATGCCGAGACGGCCGGAGGTCATGGCGCGGTCTTCGCCACTGTCGTACAGGAACACTCGGGGCTGATCAGCAGGCAACTGCTTGCGCACTTGCGCCACCTGGGCCTGCATCGAGGCGATCAACTCATTGGCGCGATCCTGCACATCGAAAATCCTTCCCAGGTTGCGCAGGTCGTTATAGGTGTCTTCCAGGGTGGCCGGCGGGCGTTTCATCACGAACGCGCAGGATTCGGTCAACTCGTACACATTGATGCCCAGCGGTTGCAGGGTTTGCGGCGTCAGGTCGCCGCCCACCCGCATGCCGTAGTCCCAGCCGGCAAAGAAGAAATCCACGTTGGCATTGAGCAGGGTTTCCACCGACGGGTATTTGGCCGCCAGCTCCGGCAGGCCATCGAGGATTTTCTCCATGTCGGGCGTCACTGACTTCCAGCCGCTGATGCCGCTGTAGCCCACCATGCGCGACTTGAGCCCCAGGGCGAGCATCATCTGGGTCATGTTGATGTCATGGCTGACGGCGTGTTTCGGCGCCTGGTTGAAGGTGACTTCGCGATTGCAGCTTTGGATCGTCAATGGGTAGCGGGTGGTCTCGGCCAAAGCATGTGTACTGCCGAGCAGCAGCGGCAGAAGCAGCAGGGAACGCAAGATCATGGTTGGGTTATCCAGGTGATTCGGGGGTGGGCGGCCAAGGGGTGTTCGTCAATCAGCGCCTGCACGCCAAAGACGTCGCGCAATAGCGTGACCGTCAGCACTTCCTTGGGCGTGCCGCTGGCGACGATGTGTCCGTGGTCGATGACGTAGAGCCGATCACAGAACGCAGCGGCCAGGTTCAGGTCGTGGATGCTGGCGAGGGTGCCGATCCCCAGGCGTTTGATCAGTTGCAGCAGTTGGAGTTGATAACGCGGGTCGAGGTGATTGGTCGGCTCATCGAGGATCAGCACCTGCGGCTGCTGCGCCAGGGCGCGAGCCAGGATCACCCGTTGCTTTTCCCCGCCCGAGAGTGTGGCGAAAGCATGGTCGCCGAAACCTTGCAGCCCCACCGATTCCAGTGACTGGCTGACCAGGCTCAGGTCTCGCTGATTGTCGCCATCGAACAGGCCTTTGTGTGGCGTGCGCCCCATGGCGACCACTTCCTGGACCGTCAGACCGAAGGCGTCGGGAAACTCTTGCAACACCACAGCGATGCGTTGGGCGCACCAGCGCGAGGACTGTTTCCAGACGTTGTGATGGTCAAGTTTCACCTCGCCCGCCTCCGGCTGACTGAACCGATAGGCGCAGCGCAACAGACTGGTCTTGCCGCTGCCATTGGGCCCGATCAACCCGACAAACTCCCCGGCACCCACCTGCAACGTGGCGTCACGCAGCTGGAACTGATGATGGCAGTGGCCATGGCCCAGGGGTGTCCAGGCGAGGTGGGAGAGGGTTAGCGAGGTCATGCATACACTCAAATGATTGGATCGATCCGAAGCCCCTGTGGGAGCGAGCTTGCTCGCGATAGCGGTAGGTCAGTCACATCTCTGTTGGCTGATCCACCGCTATCGCGAGCAAGCTCGCTCCCACAAGGGATGGTGTTCACCGTTTGGAAAGCGGGCGCGATTGTAGAGGTTTCGCGCCGTCTTTCGTTAACGCGCTGTCTTCAACTTGAAGATGAAACCACCTCAGGCTGGCGATTGAAACGGGTGACGAGCCGATCCAGCAACCCCATCACCAGCAGCGACGCCCCCACCAGCGGAAACACCACTGCCAGGGCCAGCATGATGAACACCCCGGTCTTCCAGGTCGGCAAGTCGTGACGCAGCGCCGGTACGCCGAACTTGCCCTGGGGCCGACGCTTCCACCAGATCACCACGCCGCTGACGGCGCTGAGCAGGATCATCAGGCAAATCAGCAGCACGATGATCTGGTTCAGCGGGCCGAACATCTTGCCTTCGTGCAGCATCACGCCGGTTTCGGTGGCGCGGGCGACGACGCCGTAATGTTCCCAACGCACATCCGCCAGGACCTTGCCGGTGTACTGGTCCACGTGCAGGGTCGCGTCGTTGCGCGGGTCGTCGGCGAATACAGCGATGGTGAATACGCCGGTGGCGGTGGTCGGCAGGGTGATGCTGTAGCCAGGTTCCACTTTGCGTTCGGTGGCGATGTCCTGCACCGTTTGCAGGCTTATGGTCGGCGCGGCGGGACCTTCATGGGCGCCGCCGTGGGCCATGTGTTCGGCATGGTCGCCGGACATCGGCATCGGGGTATTTTCCACGGCCCAGGGTACGGTCTGGCGGTGCGCATTGTTGAGGCTGCCGGCCGCGACGTCGGACTTGGGCATGTCGTTCCACATGGCAGCCGGGAAGCGGTTCCAGAGGTCAGCATATTGCTTGCCCCAGAAGCCGGTCCAGGTCATGCCGCTGAGCAGCATCACCAACAGAAACGCCGCGCCCCAGAAGCCGACGACCCCATGCAGGTCGCGCCAGAACAAACGACCGCGAGCGCTCCAGCGTGGCCACAACACTCCGGCCGACGACTGCCCGCGAGGCCACCACAGGTACAGGCCCGACACCACCAGGACCACGCCCCAGCCGGCGGCCATTTCCACCAGTCGGTCGCCCACGGTGCCGATCATCAACTCACCGTGGATGGCCCGGGCGATGGCTTGCAGGTTGTCCTTGGCGTCCTGTTCACCGAGGACATCGCCATGGTAGGGGTCGATGAACACGTTCAGCTCGCGGCCCTTGTCGATCACCACGAATTGCGCACTGCGCTCGGCATTGATCGGCGGCAGGTACTGTTTGACCTGGCCTTCGGGGTAGGCCTGGCGGACCTGTTTGAGCAGGTCGTCCGCCGCCATCGTGTGATGGCCGGCCGGCACGTTCAGCAGGCTGCCGTACATCAGAGGGTCGAGTTGCGGCTTGAACAGGTAAATGATGCCGGTCAGGGCCAGCATCACCATGAACGGCGCCACGAACAGCCCGGCATAAAAATGCCAGCGCCAGGCCAGGTTGTAGAAATTGGGTTTCGGTTGGCTCATTTTAAAAGCGCTCCGCAGGGCAAATGTGATCGTTATGTTTTTGGCGCTTTTGATCGTTCCCACGCTCCCGCGTGGGAACGCATCCAGTGACGCTCTGCGTCACCGCAGGACGCGAAGCGTCCCGTGCTGCATTCCCACGCAGAGCGTGGGAACGATCAATCAGGTCAGTTGTTAGAAGCTCATATCCACCTTGGTCCAGAACGTGCGCCCCGGTTCGTTGATGGCTTGCGGGTCACTCGCCGGGTAGCCGAACCCGGCGTTGCCGGCCAGGTTCAGATGTTCGGCGTAGGCTTTGCCGAACAGGTTGTCGACGCCGCTGCTGACCTTCCAGTGCTTATTGATGCGGTAGGCACCGTTGAGGGAGAACACCCCGAACCCGGAACTCTTGCCGTAGTCCTTGCCCACTACGTTGCCCTTGTTCTCGTCGACACGGTTTTGCGCGGCCACCACGCGCCACAGGGCACCGGCGCTCCAGCGATCTTCGCTGTAGGTCAGGCCCAGGCGGGCGTCGAGCGGCGGCATCTGTGCCAGGGCGCTGCCATCGCTGCTGTTTTTGCCCCAGGCGTAGGCCAATGTTGCATCGGCTTTCCAGCGCTCGGTCAGCTTGTAGGCCGCGCCCAGCTCACCGCCCATGATCCGTGCATCAATGTTCTCGGCCCGGGAGGTGGTGCCCATCATGCCGGGCGTGTAGTCGAACAGGATGTAGTCGCGCACCTGCCCGACATAACCCGACGCCCAGGCTTCGAGGGTTTCGGTTTTGTACTGCAGGCCGAAGTCGAGTTGGGTGGTTTTCTCCGGTTTGATCGAGTCGAAAGCATTCAGCGAACCGGCGGGGCCGGCGTTGGCCGAAAACAGCTCCCAGTAATCCGGGAAACGTTGCGCGTGGCCCAGGCCCGCATAGAGGGTAGTAGGGCTGTCGGCCAGATCGTGTTCGTAGCGTACGAAACCACTGGGCAGCGTGTCGGCGCGGGTTTGGTCGGCAGTGGGATTGGGCCGGGCGGACATGCCGGAGCCGATGCTTTGGCGGTAATCCTTGGCCGAGGCGCGGTCGAGGCGGGCGCCGCTGACCAGCCGGTCGCGGTCGGCGGCGTACCAGGTCAACTCACTGAACACGCCGTAGTTATGAAAGTCGGCGTCCTTGGTGCGCGGCCGTTCCTTGTAGGTGTCGATGCCCATGCTGCTGCGTTGGCGATGCTCGTTGGTCTGGGCGTCCAGGCCACTGATCAATTGCACATCGGCCCAGCGCCAGGTGGCCTTGATGCGTGCGCCGAGGGTGCGGCGGTCGACGTTGGACGCCATGGGGCCGGCCATCATCCCGGTGCCGGACGGCGTGCGCAGCGTGTAGTTGTCCATCACATGGTCGGCGTAGTTGTAGTAGACCTGCGCTTCGAGCGTATCCAGCACATCGCCCATGTTCGAACGCTCGAAACGCAAGCCGAGGCTTTCACGCTTGAACTGCGAGCCATCCATGCCACGTCCGGCGTAGCGTGCTTCACCGTCGCCCTTGCCAGCGGTCAGTTCCAGCAGGGTATCGGCATCCGGCGTCCAGCCCAGCGTCACGTCGCCGTTCCACTTGTCGTAGCGCGACGGCACCGTGTCGTTGTTGCCGTCACGATAATCGTCTGAATGAGCTGTGTTGCCGATCACCCGCACGTAACCCAAAGACCCGCCGGCAGCCGCATCCACAACCTTGTCGAAGCGCCCGTTGGAACCGGCCAGTACGCTGGCGTTGACCCGGGTGCCCAGTTCGCCGAACTGCTCCGGCTCGCGTTCGAACAGCACGGTCCCGGCCGATGCACCAGGGCCCCAGAGCACGGTTTGCGGGCCCTTGATAACGGTGAGTTTGTCGTAGGTTTCCGGCGAAATATAGGACGTCGGCGCGTCCATCCGGCCCGGGCAAGCGCCCAGCAGCATGCTGCCATTGGTGAGAATGTTCAGCCGCGAGCCGAACATGCCCCGCAGTACCGGGTCGCCATTGGTGCCGCCGTTGCGCACCAGGGCGAAGCCGGGAATGGTCTTGAGATAATCGCCGCCGTCGCTGGCCGGCACCGGTTGGCGCGGATCCTTGGGGTTGGTGACCACGGTCAGGGGCGAGCTGGGAGCGACGGCGGTAATGACCGTCGGGCTCAGCTCTTCGATCTGAGCTTCGTGGTGAGCATGCTCGTCGGCCAGCGCACAGGGCGTGAGCAGCAGGCCGCACAGTGCGGTGGCGGTGTAGCGAAAACGAACCCGTGGCTCGTTCGGGGAGCAGCGAACCTGGGCTGCGCCCAATGCGATGCCGGCAGAAAACCTGGACATGATGATTCCATCGAACAGACGTAAACGACACGGTCGGGCAACCTGGGGCTGTCTTTTGCGACCGGGTGAGGTAAGTGTCGGGGTCTACGCGACGAGGGGCGGTGCGCGGGTGCGGGCACCGGGGAAGAATGACGTCCGGGCATGGCCCAGGCGTGGCGAGGGGCTGGTGTAGGTGTGGGGTGGCGGGGTATCGAAGACGGCGAAGCTATGCCCCCCCGTCAGCGCAGGGCAATTGAACAGCAGGCTGCAATAACCACACTTTTCCCACAGTACGTGATGCTCGCTCTGGGGCGGGCAATGTTCGGCTTTCGGTGCTTCATGCTCGGCGTGAACGCCCGCCGACATGTCCATTTCCATGTTCATGGTCATGGACGAAGACATGCGCTGATCCATCGGCATCGACTGAGAAATCAGCGGACCGATAAAGATCATCAGCATGGCGAACAGGCTGATCCAGCTGCCGCGTGTCAGGCTCATCAGCTGACGGCGGGGCATGACCGACCTGGCGCGGGGCGTTCGCATGGGCAAAGGTGATCAGTGGGCGTGCGTTTGGGTTTTGCTGCTGTCGGGGGCTTTTTTCTGCACCGCGACATCGACCGTGACATCCCCCGCTTTTTCGAAATGCAGGGTCAGAGGGAAGCGTTTGCCGTCGCTGAGCAGGCTGCGATCCTCCAGCCCCAGCAGCATCACGTGATACGCCATCGGCGCGAAGGTGACAGTCGCACCGGGGGCGATATCAACGACGGGCACCGCTTGCATTTTCATCAGGTCGTTTTGCATCACGTGTTCGTGGAGCTCGGCTTTGTCGGCAATCGGCGAATCGACGCTGAGCAGTTTGTCGGCGGTTGTGCCCTTGTTGTGAATCACGAAGTACGCGGCCACGGTCGGTGCATTGGGCGGCAACTCCTGGGACCATGGATGAGCGATTTCAAGCTCGCCCGCTTTGTACTGGTGAGCTTGGGCGAAGCCGACGGGAAGCAGCAGGGCGGCCAGCAGGATAAGTCTGTTCAGCATGGGTAGTTCTCCGGAACGATTCAGGGCGCAGGGTCATGCGGGAAGAATCAGGCCAGAGGTGAGGCGCGGGGATTGAGGCTCGGCCATTGCTGGCGCGGTGTGGGGCTGTCGAGCAGTGGGTGGGCAGCGCCGCGATGGGCCGGCTGAGCATTCAGGTACAACTGCGGCTCATGCCCGGCCAGCGCCACCAAGGGCGGCGACCCCGCACAGCACCAGCAATGCTGCATCGTCGAGTGATCGTCGTTCTGCGGCGTGCTCTGCTCGAACTTGCCCAGGGAAATCGCCACCAGTTTCGTGCCGCTGGAAGAGCAAAAACTGCCCCACAGCAATTGCTCGGCTGGCGACTGGGCCTGTGCCATCGCACCACCGCTGCCGGAAAGCGGCATGGCAAGCATGTTGAACAGCACTGCGAAGCAGGCGATCCAGGCAAATGCAAGCCGTTGTCGGGACATGGGGCAATCCGCTCGATGGTCGATCAGGTGGCGGTATTTAGCCTGATCGGGGTTGATAAGTAAAAAGAGCACGTGCGGTGTAGGGTCGCAGGGCTTGGGTTAACAGTAGCAACAGATCTTCAAGGGAGTGTTTTTATGGCTGGATTTTGATCAGTTGGTATTGCTATAGGTGACAGCGTCGAAACGCGTGAATTTTCGACCATGAAAAGATCAAAGGATCGCAGGCTTCGCCAGTTCCTGTAACACCTCATCCACCGTCCCAAACTCCCGATCCACCCCCGGCAACACCGGCCGCTTCAACACCAGCACCGGCAGCCCCCGCTCCCGCGCCACTTCCAGCTTCGGCTCGGTGGCTGTGCTGCCGCTGTTCTTGCTGATCAGCACATCGATCCGCCGCCGTTCGAACAGTTCGCGCTCACCGTCAATATGAAACGGCCCACGGGCACCTATGACTTCGCAGCGCTCATTGCCGGGGTAAACCTCCAGGGCCCGCAGGGTCCAGAATTGCTCGGGCGGGATTTCGTGCAGGTGTTGCAGCGGCTCGCGGCCAAGGGTGAAGAGGGGGCGGTGGAACGGCAGCAAGGCCTGGATCAGTTCGGCCCAGTCGGCCACTTCGCGCCAGTCATCCCCGGCCTGGGGTTGCCATGCCGGACGGCGCAGGGCCCAGCAGGGAATGCCGCAAGCGCGGGCTGCGTGGGCGGCGTTGTGGCTGATTTGTGCGGCGTAGGGGTGGGTCGCATCCAGCAACAGGTCGATGCCTTGGTCACGAATGAATTGCGTCAGCCCTTCGGCGCCGCCGTAGCCGCCGACGCGCACCTGACAGGTCAGGTCGGTGGGAACGCGGCCGATCCCCGCCAGGCTGTAGAGGTGTGTTGGGCCCAGGGTGCGGGCGATGGCCAGGGCTTCGGTGACCCCCCCCAGCAGCAGGATGCGTTTCATTTGAAAGCTCCGGCGTGACCGACGATGCCGCCCTGGCGGTCGATGGCGAAGACTTCGACCTGGACCTGGGCCGGTACGATGCCGCGAGCGAAGGCCAAGGCGTGTTCGCAGACTGCGTCGCCGAGGGCGATGCCAGCGGCGCTGGCCATCGCCAGGGCTTGCTGGCTGGTGTTGGCCTGGCGAATGCCTTGCTGCAATGCCTCATCGGCACCGATGGCGGCCGCCCATTGCGCCAGTTGTGGCAGGTCGATACTTGAATGACGGCTGTGCAGGTCCATGTGACCGGCGGCCAATTTGCTGATTTTGCCAAAGCCGCCACAGAGGCTGAGCTTCTCCACGGGCACCTTGCGCACATGCTTGAGCACCGCCCCGACAAAATCGCCCATTTCGATCAGGGCGATTTCCGGCAGGTTGTAGACCCGGCGCATGGTGTCTTCGCTGGCGTTGCCGGTGCAGGCGGCGATGTGCAGGTAACCGTTGGTTTTCGCCACGTCGATGCCCTGGTGGATCGAGGCAATGTAGGCCGCGCAGGAGAATGGTCGGACGATGCCGCTGGTGCCGAGGATCGACAGGCCGCCGAGGATCCCCAGCCGGGGATTCATGGTTTTCAGCGCCAGCGCTTCGCCGCCCTCAACGTTGACCGTGACCTCGAAGCCGCCGGCATACCCGGCTTGCTCGGCCAGCCGTCCCAGGTGGTCGCCGATCATTTTACGTGGTACCGGATTGATCGCCGGCTCACCGACGTCCAATACCAATCCTGGCCGCGTCACGGTGCCCACGCCACGCCCGGCAATGAAGCGCACCCCAGGCTCGGCTGTCAGCCGCACTTGGGAAAACAGCAGCGCGCCGTGGGTCACGTCCGGGTCATCGCCGGCGTCCTTGATCGTCCCGGCTTCGGCGCCTTGCTCGGTCAGGCGGCAGAATTCCAGGCGCATCTGCACGTGCTTGCCTTTGGGCAGCACGATCTCCACGGCATCGGCCTGGATGCCGCAAAGCAGCAGCCGGGCGGCCGCCAGACTGGTGGCGGTGGCGCAACTGCCGGTGGTCAGGCCGCTGCGCAGGGGCGCGGGTTGTTCGGCGGTTTCGTCACGCATCGAAGGGTTTGACCAGGTCGAGCAAGGTGATGGGCAATGCCTGGCGCCAGGTGTCGAACTCGCCCAATGGCTGGGCCTGGGCGATGTGGATACGGGTCAGTTCGCCGCCATGAAGTTCGCGCCAGCTCATCAGCGTCATCTCGCTCTGCAGCGTCACGGCGTTGGCCACCAGCCGTCCGCCGGGCTTGAGTCGAGCCCAGCAAGCGTCGAGCACGCCCTCGCGGGTTACGCCGCCGCCGATGAATACCGCGTCCGGCGGCTCCAGTCCTTCCAGGGCCTGCGGTGCCCGCCCGCGGATCAGTTGCAGACCGGGCACGCCAAGGGTGTCGCGGTTTCGTTCGATCAACCCTTGGCGGCCTTCGTCGGCCTCGATGGCCAGGGCTCGGCAACTGGGGTGGGCGCGCATCCATTCGATACCGATGGAGCCGCTGCCCGCCCCCACATCCCAGAGCAATTCACCGGGCATCGGGGCCAGACGGGCGAGGGTAATGGCGCGCACGTCACGTTTGGTTAGCTGGCCGTCATGTTCAAACGCAGTGTCCGGCAAACCGGCCAGGCGCGACAGGCGCAACGCCGAGGGTTCGGCGCGGCATTCGATGGCGATCAGGTTCAGGTCCGCGACGGTGGGATCGGACCATTGTGCCGCACAGCTTTCGATCCGCCGTTCGGCGGTGCCGCCCAGATGTTCGAGCACGGTCATGGGGCTGGGGCCGAAGCCGCGCTCGCGAAGTAGCGCCGCCACGGCGGCAGGACTGTGGCGGTCGTTGCTCAGCAGCAACAGCCGGACGCCTGTGGATAAGTGAGCGCTGAGTGCCGCCAGGGGCCGTGCCACCAGCGACAGGGTGACCACCTCCTGCAAGGGCCAACCCATGCGGGCCGCCGCCAGCGAACAGGACGATGGCGCTGGAATGACCCGCATCTGCTCGCCAGGCAGGTGTTTGGCGAGGCTGGCGCCTACGCCATAGAACATGGGATCGCCGCTGGCCAGCACGCACACGGGGTCTCCGCGCCGTGCCAGCAGCGGTTCGAGGGAAAATGGACTGGGCCACAGCTCCCGTTCACCGCGGATGCACAGCGGCAATAGCGCCAACTGGCGCTCACTGCCCAGAATACGCGAGGCCTGCAGCAAAGCGTGGCGAGCCGCTCGGCCCAGGCCCTTGAAGCCGTCTTCACCGATGCCCACTACGGTCAGCCAGGGGGTCATCTCTGTTCCTCGAATGGATAGGTTTGATCGGCGGGCTTGTTGCGCACGCGAACCGGGCCGCCATCATACCGTGCGCCTTCGGTTATGGCGTGGGCTGTTGGGAGCCTGCCGGCGTGCGGCACCGATTCAGACAGACCGCTTCGCGAGCAGGCTCGCTCCCACAGCTTTGATTGGGGGAGGCACAAGGTCTGTGTTTGCCACAGGTCCCCTGTGGGAGCGAGCTTGCTCGCGATGGCGCCGGCACATTCAACATCACCTTCTCAAGCAGGCAGCCGATTCATCGGTAGACGTATTTGAGGATATAGGCATACAGATCGTTGTAGACCGAGTCGGGTACGTGTTCAGCATGGGGCTGGGTCTTGAGCAGTGTCAGGTGGCACTCCTTTACCATTTCTTCGCGGTCGCCGATGAGGTGGAGGCGGTTGTTGGTGATGATCTCGAAGGCATTTGCATAAACCACCTTCGGTCCCGCGATGAGCAAAGTCCCGTCCGGATCGAGGGTATAGGTGCTTTGGGTGCGCAGGATCCGTTCCTTCAAAGGGCCGAACCCGCGCTCGTACAAGTATATCTGCGAGCCGCTGACTGCTTTGGCCGCCGTCTCGATAGCCAGCAGGGTCGGCTGGGCGTTGCCCAGGCTGGCATTGAGCGTCGATAGCGTGACGAACCTTTCCAGCTCCTGTTTTTCCAGGCTTCTGAGGGCTCTTTTGATACTCGATAGATGAGCGAACTCTTTTTTGCAGGCGATGATGTGGGTTTCCAGCTGATAGCCCGCTGCCGTGGCCATCGCCGGGAAGGCCGCGAAATCGATGCTGTCGAACGCGCATTCCATGATGATGTTGTATTTTTTCCTGAACGCCTCTGCGAAGATTTTCGAGCAAACCTCTCGAACAAAGGCCTCTGTATGCTCATAAGCATGCAGCACACCGTATTTGATCATTTCGGCGTAGTGAGGGTGTTTTTCCCGGTACTCGGGCAGGTACAGGCGCACATGATTGTCGTAGCGTTGGGAGGGTAGGAGGCTTTTTTCCAGTAGATAGGTTTTACCCGATCCCTGCGATCCGGCGATGATCAGCATTTTGGGGACGGACTCGACCGTAATGCCATTGAACAGCGTGTCGGTGATTCCGGTGAATGCGGTCGTGACCTGTTCCGGGGTGTAGGCGTAATTCGATGCGTGTGGCATATCCTGATGTCCTTATCAAAGATTCCCATGAAGTGAAGTGAGTGGTTGCCCTTTGAATAAAGCGGGGTTTTGCGGCTTGTTCAAATGAGCGTGTGTTCCAAGATATGTACCTGTTTTTTAAGGTAAAAATCCCTACATGGAAGGCGCCGGAGACTTACGTCAGCGTGCCTGACACCGAACCCCTTTGGCGGGCTTGCTCGCGAAGGCCCTGGCACATTCAACATCACCCTTTCAGGTGGACCGCTATCGCGAACAGGCTCGCTCCCCCCGTTTTGTGGCCGTGATCGGCTCCCTGGCGCAGCGCGATGCCCGCAATCCGACCAGCAAGCTTTTCATGCCCCCCGGCAAAGCAGGCATAATGGCGGGCCTTCGCCGTTGCGGCGTGCCTTATCGACCGGTTTGCCCTTGAACGAACGTCCATCATCCAGCGTCATACGCCCCTCGGGTTGTCCGGGGTTGCTGCGTGTCGTCCAGGCGCTGGACGGAGGGATCTGCCGGATCAAGCTCGACGGTGGTTCCATCCAGGCGGATCAGGCCGACGCCGTGGCGTTGGCGGCCGAGCGGTTCGCCGGTGGCGTCATCGAGGCGACCAACCGCGCCAACCTGCAAATCCGTGGGATTGGGCCCCAGCACGATGCGTTGATCGAGCCCTTGCTGAACGCCGGACTTGGCCCCCGCAAACTGGCCGGCGATGACGTGCGCAACCTGATGCTCAGCCCCACGGCCGGGATCGACCGGCAGATGCTGCTCGATACCCGTCCGTTGGCCGCGCGGATTCTTTTCACCCTGCAAACCCATGAACGCTTCCATGAGCTGTCGGCCAAGTTCGCCGTGCAATTGGACGGCGGGGAAGGGTTGGCGATGCTTGAACATCACCATGACCTGTGGCTCTCGGCGCTGGTTCGCAACGGCGAACCGTGGCTGGCCTTCGGGCTGGCCGGCACCCCGCTGGATAACCCGGACGGCGCTGTGCGCCTGGCCCAGGGACATGATTTGGTGGTGGCGGTGCTGGAGTTGTTTCTCGACCTGGCCCGTCCCGACCAGACGCGCATGCGTCACGTGCTGGCCGAAATCCCGAGGGATGAGTTCCTCGTCCAGTTGGCCCGCCGCGTGGCGTTGCAGCCCCCTCCGGATTGGCGGCGGGGCGAGTCCATCGACGGATTGCACATCGGCATCCATTCCCAGTACGACGACCGGGTCTACGTTGGCGCGGCGGCGCCTCTGGGCCGGCTCGACGCCGTCATGCTGCGCGCAGCGGCGCAATTGGCGCGGGAAAAGGGCGACGCCAGCCTGCGTTTCAGCCCCTGGCAGAGCCTGTTGCTGCCCAACGTGCGCCGCGAGGATGCGCCCGATGTGCTGGCGCGGCTCGAGGAACTGGGGCTGTTGTGCTCGCTCGAGCAACCCCTGGCGCAACTCATCGCGTGTACCGGCTCCAGTGGTTGCGGCAAAGCCCTGGCCGACACCAAGGCCGATGCTCGTCAATTGGCCGAGCTGCTGCAACGCCAGGGCCGTGCCCTGAAGATCCATCTCTCGGGCTGTCCGCGTTCCTGCGCAGCGGCCCATGTCGCGCCCGCCACCTTGCTGGCGGTCGCCCCCGGTCGTTACGACCTGTATTTTCGCGATGCGACGCTGCCGGGTTTCGGCGCGTTGCAGGCGCACGATCGAACTATTGAAGCGCTCGGCCACTGGCTCGACGCTCGCCCCCGGAGCCCCCTTGATGCTTGATTACATCCGCGACGGTCAGGAGATCTATCGCAACTCCTTCGCGATCATTCGCGACGAAGCCAACCTGGCGCGCATTCCGGCCGACTTGGAAAAACTCGCGGTGCGGGTGATTCACGCCTGCGGCATGGTCGAGGCCGTCGATGGCCTGCAGTTTTCCGAGGGCGCCGGCACGGCGGGACGCCAGGCGCTGGCCGCCGGTGCGCCGATCCTGTGCGATGCGCGGATGGTCAGCGAAGGCGTGACCCGGGCTCGCCTGCCAGCGAACAATCCGGTGATCTGTACCTTGCGCGACGAGAGCGTGCCGGCGTTGGCCCTTGAATTGGGCAACACCCGTTCGGCGGCCGCCCTGGAGCTTTGGCGTCCGCATCTGGAAGGCAGTGTCGTGGTGATCGGCAACGCGCCGACCGCCCTGTTCTACCTGTTGGAAATGCTCGATGCCGGCGCGCCGAAACCGGCACTGATCCTGGGCTTCCCGGTGGGCTTCGTCGGGGCCGCCGAGTCCAAGGCGATGCTGGCAGCCAACAGCCGTGGCGTGCCGTTCGTGATCATGCAAGGCCGGCTCGGCGGCAGCGCCATGGCCGCCGCCGCCGTCAACGCCCTCGCTACGGAGATTGAATGATGCAGCAGCCTGGACGTCTGATCGGCCTCGGCGTAGGCCCCGGTGACCCGGAACTGATTACGGTCAAGGCCCTGCGCCTGCTGCGCGAATCGCCGGTGGTGGCGTACTTTGTCGCCAAGGGCAAGACGGGCAACGCTTTCGGCATCATCGAGGCGCATTTGCAGGAGGCGCAGACGTTGCTGCCGCTGGTCTATCCGGTGACTACCGAAGCGCTGCCGGCCCCGCTGTCCTATGAACAGGTCATCGCCGACTTCTACGACACAGCTGCCGAGCAGTTGGCCGTGCATCTGGATGCCGGTCGTGATGTGGCGGTGATCTGCGAGGGCGATCCGTTCTTCTACGGCTCTTACATGTACCTGCACGATCGCCTGGCCGAGCGCTATGACGCCGACGTGATTCCTGGCGTGTGCTCGATGCTCGGTGGCGCCTCGGTGCTGGGTGCGCCGCTGGTCTATCGCAATCAGAGCCTGTCGGTGCTCTCCGGCGTACTGCCCTTTGAGGAACTCAAGCGCCGCCTGGCCGACGCCGATGCGGCGGTGATCATGAAACTGGGGCGTAACTTCCCCAAGGTCCGGCAGGTGCTCCAGGAACTGGGCCTGGACGGTCGGGCGTTGTACGTCGAGCGGGCAACCATGGCCAACCAGAAGATCGTGCCGCTGGACGACGTCGAGCCCATGTCCTCGCCGTACTTCTCGCTGATCATCGTGCCCGGCGAACGGTGGCAGGGTTGATGACTTCCAAAGTGCCGGCCATTGTCATCCTCGGCCCGGGGAGTCTCGCCACCGCCCGACGGATCCAGCAGCGCTACCCTGACGCCCTGATTCACGGCCTGAGCGGACGGGTCGAGGGTGTGGATCGTCAATACACCGAGTTCGGCACAACGCTGCGCGAGCTCTACCAACAGGACACGCCGATCATCGCCCTGTGCGCGGCCGGCATCGTCATCCGCACGCTGGCGCCGCTGCTGTTGGAAAAAGGCGTCGAGCCGCCGGTGCTGGCGGTGGCCGAGGACGGCAGCGCGGTGGTGCCGCTGCTTGGCGGGCTGGGCGGGGTCAATGTCATGGCCCGTGATATCGCCACAGCGCTGCAAGTCACCCCGGCGATCACCACCAGCGGTGAATTGCGTTTTGGCACTTGCCTGCTCAATCCGCCGAGCGGTTACCGTCTTGACGATCTGGAGCAGGGCAAGCGCTTTGTATCCGATCTGCTGGCAGGTGAATCGGTGCGCATCGAAGGCGCCGCGCCGTGGCTGGCTCAGGCGCAGTTACCCGAGGATGAACGGGCACGGTTGGCGATCCGTATCGACAGTGCTGCGGGTACACCGGCGGCGGATGAGCTGCGTATTTATCCGCGCAATGTGCTGGTGGCGTTGAGTGCAGGGGCGTCGGCGGACATCGGCGCGATACTGGAGCAGGCCGGCCTCGCGCCGCAGTCGCTGGCGTGCCTGTTGGCGGCGGACAGCGACATGGCCCGTCCTGAGCTGCACGAAACGGCATCGGCCTTGGGTGTGCCGCTGCGTTTTGCCGCAATCAATGGCAACCTCGAAACAGGGTTGAGCGATGCCCTCGGCCAACCGGCATCGCTACAGGTCATGGGCAGCCATGCCATCGCCGTGGCCGAGCAGCCCCTTGACCCCGAACAGATCGGCCGCCCGCGCGGGCGTCTTGCCGTGATCGGCCTTGGCCCCGGCGCTGCCGAGTTGATGGTGCCGGCCGTGCGCGCCGAACTCGACCGTGCCACCGATGTGCTGGGTTACGAAACCTACGTGCGCATGGCCGGTCCCTTCCGGTCCGATCAGGTGCAGCACTGCACCGACAACCGCGAAGAAATGCAGCGTGCCCGTCATGCCTTCGAACTGGCGGCCCAGGGCGGTTCCGTGGTGGTGGTGTCGTCCGGCGATCCAGGCGTGTTCGCCATGGCCGCCGCGGTGCTCGAAGCGCTGCACGAGTCGACGGATGCCCATTGGCATAGCGTCGACCTGCAAATCCTTCCGGGCGTCTCGGCTTCCCTCGCCACCGCCGCCCAGGCCGGTGCGCCGCTGGGTCATGATTTTTGTGTGATGTCGCTGTCGGACAATCTCAAACCGTGGTCGATCATCGAGAAACGCCTGGATCTGGCGGCTGAAGCAGACCTGGCCCTGGCGTTCTACAACCCGATTTCCCGTTCCCGACCGTGGCAGCTGGGGCGAGCGCTGGAGATCGTTGCGCAACATCGCACGCCGCACACGCCGGTGGTGTTGGGGCGTGATATCGGTCGTCCGGGCCAGACCCTGCGGGTCACGACATTGGGACAGTTGACCCCGGACCAGGTGGACATGCGCACCATGGTGCTGATCGGTTCCTCCACCACGTGTGTATTCCCGCGCGCCGAAGGGGGCGACTGGGTGTACACGCCGCGTTGGTATGGCAGCAAACCGCTCTGATAAAACCCGGCGGCCCGCCTGGGCCGCCTCTATCTGACTTCGTCATGTTCGAGACTTCGTGGGTACAAGACGACCCGCTGTTTGACGCTGTAGACGTCGCGAATACCTGTTTGTTTGAATAATGAAATAAAGATTCGATGCGCGAGCGCTAAGTCATTGTGTTCGGAAACTTATTGAATTCCTTGTGAGTTGAACAGCGTTCGAAGTGTGGGCTATGTTTGCTTCCGCTTTGAAATTTATTGGGACTGTGAAGTGCTGTTTGCGGCCTGAGTGAACGCTGTTGTTGGGGCGCACTGCGGATGGCTGCTACTTATCTATTGCAGGAGAGAGCGCGCAACTTCTCCTGACAAGATTATTTCTTTGGATTGCTTGATGCAGAGGCTGCTCGAGTGCTTGGAAGCGCTTGTGGGCGGTCATCGTGCAAGGCTGTCCTGTATTTATATACGATAAATGGAAGTATTGTTTATGAGTGAGCCTGAGCGTTCATCGGCGGATGACTACGTCGATTTTGTGAGTTTGTTGAAACTAAAGGATCTTGAACGGGCCTTAATACCGTACAAGGGTTCCGAACAATATGATTCGGTACTTCGGTATTACTTTGGTTGTATCGCCTTGTTGGATTCTGCGCGCATGTTGGAACCGTTGGGGCTGCTCAAGCAGGCGGTGGGAACCTTGCAGGGAAACAGCCGGCGCCGTCGTGCGCCGGAGCCGCTGAGCACCGATGGCGCCGGGCCTGCGAACCTGGCGCAGATACAAAACAAAATCGAGGGTTTCGAAGCGCGCCTGCACAACAGCTTCGAGCAGTTGAAACTACCCGCTACCGAAGTGCCGAAAAACCTGCATTTTGTCTGGCTTGGGGGCGGCGTCGGGGCGATTCAGCGTGATTACATCAATATCTGGAAAAAGGTGATGGGCCCGCAGGGCTATCGCCTCAGTCTCTGGTATGACAGCGACGCGCTGCTGGCCTATGAGACCAACCGGATCATTGTCGAAGCCGCGAAGGCCGATGCCATGCTCAATGGCGGGCAGGCCAGTGTCGATCCGTTGGAGTTGGGCGACCGTTATGAAGAACGCGCCATCGTCCTGAAGCAGCAGATGTATGCGCATATCACCAAGGTTGTGAAGAACGGCGGCAGTGCTGATGAGGCTCGAATCGATCTGCTGGTTCGCGCCTACGGCCAGGATAAGGCGCGGCTCAATACCCTGATGAACGATAACCGCCTCAGCCTCACGGCCTTGGCTGAGGGTTGCCTGAGCCTGCGCGACGTTGCCGCCGGTCAAGCACCCCTTCACTTGCGGGATATCTACGAACGCGAGATCAGTCTGCGTGGCATGTTTGCCGGGGGCTCCGACATTGTGCGTGTCGAAGCCCTGTTCGCCGAAGGGGGCAGCTATGTCGATATCGATCACCTGCCGCCCTTGCTGGAGAAACTGGGGGAGGTGGACATTCGTGAGTTCAAGACCGACGCGCGCCTGGGGGTGTTGCAGTTGTTGCTTGATCGAAACCCGGATTGGATGCCCGGCCGTCAGGCATTGCGCAGCCAGTACACGGATTATCTCCACGCGATCCCGTCGCAGCATCGCGATGCGCTGGAGCGGTTCGCTAAAAGCCAGCCCGAGTTGAACCGCGTTTTTCGCCCGCCGGTGGAGCGTCTGGCGCGTCCGTACGAGCTGCGCGCCGTTGCCGCGCGAAACTCGTTGAGCAACGCTTTTTTGATGGGCCACCCTGGGGCGGCGATGCTCAAAACCGTGCTCGAGCGTTTCAGGCTCAACTATGAAATCGTCGATGCCACCGCGCGCCTGGCCGATGAGCAAAACGTTGCCCTTACCGATGCCCAGAGCATGATCGGCCTTGCGCGTCAGGCCGCAACGCAGGTTTTCGGTGCGTTTCACGAGCTGTCGCCGGAAGCGGAAATGGCCGCGGCGTTTCTGGTGGAGGCGGCCGCCACTTACTACAGCGACGGTATCCGCCCCCAGAGCGAAGTGACGATCTACCTGACCGGCCCAGCCGCCATGCGCGAGGGGATGGCCGATTACCACCGGGCGCATTTCACCCCGCGAACCGCCGAGCAGTGGCGCGCGGAGGCGGTCATCGCCGCCGTCGGCAGCGTCAATGGGGCCACCGAGGAGGAGCTGGATCACTCCTGGAAGGAAAACGAAAGTGACACCGGGCAATGGCTCGTTAACGAGAAAAAACGCTGGCAAGAGGGCCGGTTCAAGGCTCGTTATGCCGGCGATATGGCCGAGCTGCTCAAATACCGTACGCTCCAGTTCGATGAAGGCTGGCCGGTGATCGAGGGGCGACATGTGTTGTCCACCGAGCTTTTGCAGCATCTTGCCGATGAGCTGGGTAAGCCGTTCATGCAGATGATGAGTCTGGGCCATGACGGGACGGTGATTTTCGACAAGGCGATACCGCTGGGTTTTGATGAACGTCAGTCGATCCTCGCCCAAAGCGCCAGTGCGTTACCGCCAGCATCGTTGAGCGATCAGCAAACGCGCCGGTTGTCCGTCGTTGAGCTTCTGGAGCGCCTCGCCAAAGGTGATTTTGAAGTCGCTCAATTGAGTCCCCTGCAACGTCTGCTGCTGGGGGGCTTGACCGGTGCGACGGCCTTGGATAATCGCAGCTTCGATGCGGTACGCCCGCAGTTGGATAACCTGGCCAACAACGTCGCGAACCAGGGAAGCGCCGGCGGCTATGCAACGATCGAGCATGCGTTGTACCAACGTAAGGCGCCGGCTTTTCTGGCCGGGCTTGCCAGTGCGGCCGAGTATCCGCCAGGGCATGAGGAGACCGCCCTGGCCCTGAAGAAAAACGCCCTGGAGCAGCCTTTGACATTGCGCCAATGGGGCCAGCACGTCGCCCGGATCCGCCAGGTGGCGAAGCTTGAATACCGTGTCCGGGTCGTTGAACGCCTCGGTACTGTCCTGGACGATTTCGATGCCGACACAATCAAGCTTGTACCTCAGGATCTGCTGCTCCAGGGCGATGGCGACAGGGTGGGCGGACGTTGTTATCCCTTGGCCCTGGCAATGGCGGCAGCCTTGTCGCAGGACAAGGTTGCGGTCAACACCTTGCGTGAGCGGTTCTACCTGGGGGTGATCGAGCCTCAGGCCAGTGATTCGCAGACGTTCCTCAACTGCGTGGAGTCGTTGCGCGACGTGCAGATCGGCGACGTCGGCCGTGGGTTGGCGCGCTCGGATCTGAATGCGGTGGTGGACATTCTGCAAGCCAGGACAACGACCAGCACGCTGATGCTCAACTCCGATAATCACGCCATGCTGGTGGCCAAGACCCTAGAGGGGGAGCGCAGTACGTATCACTTCTACGATCCGAACTTTGGCGTATTCGAGTTCCAGCAGGCGACACGCTTCAGGCAAGCCTTGGAGCAGTTCTTCCTTCAGCACGAGATGGCCAGTTATTACGCCGCGTATGGCGATGCGGCGCGCCCGACCTTCGATCTCATCGACCTGGACGGTGCCAAGGTGGCGAGCCTGGCATTGTCTGGTGCAATTGATGTTTCCAAACTGCTGCAACCCGGCGCGCTGCCCGGGCAGGCGCTGCGCCCGGTCAGGCAGCGCCTGGCCAATGCCCGGGGGCAGTCGCTGCAGAGTAATCCTCGACTGGGCAACTGTCTGCTGGCGCTGGATGGCCAGTGGTGGGGGCAACAGATCGCGCAGGCAACGGCCCATCTTCAGCAGGCGGGTCAATTGGCATCAGGCCTTGTGCCGTTGTTCGAAACCCTGGAGGTCATGTCGAACGGATCGTACCGCATAAGCCTGATCGATCCTGAGAGTCCCGAGCACCTGGTACGGGTCGTCACTGACGACCATCGACTCTTGCGTATAAAAAGCTACCTCTCGGAACGTTTTTCAGCCTTGGCCAATAAACCGTCCGTGCCCAGCGATCCCACCGAAGTGGGCAGCGTCCATACCCTGAACGCCGGTTTCGCCATACAGGCATTGATGAATGCATTGAGACGGCAGGAAGGGCCTGATCGCTCCCTGACGCTGGCGGTGCGCTTGCATGGCTATGTCAATTACGCGCAATTGGTTCACGGCAACGTGGTGGATATCGCGGGCCTGGTGGGGCTGGTGCGTCAGGCACTGGCTGAAGAAAAACTGATTGCCCGTACCGTCGCGCCAGTGGTGAAGGCGGCGGTGGGAAGCAGCGTGAGCGAAGCGACAGGGGGGCTGCTGCAACTGGCGAATGTCGGCTTCGACATCTATCAGTTGTCGACTGCCCGAAACGAAGTGGAACGCGCGCAGTTCGGCACCCAACTGGCGTTCGACTCGGCCGGTCTGGCGTTGTCGGTAGGCGCTTACGCCGCCGGTGCCACCACCGCCGGAGCGTTTCTGGGCGGCGCCGCGGTGATGCTGGGCGGGCTGGCGGTGGGGGTGGCCGCGCTGGCCCAGGGTTTCGCCACCATTGCTGAAGAAGCCAAGCAAGTCGGGCTTTTCTTCGATGAGGCTACAAAAGCTCATCTTCAGCCTTATCACTTTGATGCCCCCAGTGGGGCATGGCTGCCGCGTTCTTCGTTGATCGTTCAGACGCTGGACCTGACCCGCTCCGAGCTCGTGCTGGACAGCCCCAGGCTGTATCCGCTACGTGATCATTTCGGCGTGCCGACCTTTGATGACGATTACCGCCGGGCAATCGATATCCGTCGAGAGCTGAATCTGCCAGGTCGGGTCAAGTTCACGCCGCCGGCAGACCAGGTCGTCGTCCTGCCTTGCACACCGCAAACCTGTTATCGCTACGAGTACAAGGCGCTGCCCTTCGCGAGCCTGCGCCATGACACCGGTTTCGACACGGCCCGGCGTCTGGAAAAAAGGAAAGCGGATGGTGGCTGGCTGTTCCTGTTTTCGTTCTATTCGTTTCCCAGCGACTACATCCTCTACCGCATGGTGCCTGACTATCGGCCAACAGTGATCGATGTGTGGCTCGATTCCGTTGATCGCTCGCTGGTGGTGCCCGTTCTCCCTGCCGTCTGGCACGCAAAGGTTGCCTATCGGATTCGGGGTGCCGGAAAACGCTGCGCGTTGGGACTCAATCCCGGCGTGGGCCTGATCCTTGAGTCGGGGCCTGCGCAGAAGTCCAGTTGGGTATTGGACGCCCCTTGGGTCGGCGAGAGCGACATCCGTTTCGAGGGTTCAGGGAAACTGTTTATCGGTGAGCTCCAGGTGACGCTAACGGGAACGGGGAGCCATGAAATTGTGCTCAAGATCTCCGACAATCAAGTGTTTCAGGTTGAGCTGCAGGCATGCAAACTCACCCTCGTCGAGCAGGATGTGCCACCGGGCATGAGTCGACAGGCGTTGCAGGGGCACCTCAAGACTCTGGCTCAAAAGCACCGCCTGGTGATGCCGTATACGGCGGTGCACCATTATCTGATTCCGTTCGAGGCACCGGACGAACCCCGCTACGTTACGGCCTGGTACGACGCGAAGGAGGACCGCTTCCTGTACATCCGTGACGATATGCCGGGTGTCGATGCCGCTGTGTTGGGAGCGGTGGCGGGTGCTTCCTGTTACTTCTATGACCCGCAGAACCTGATCATCTGGCAAGTCGACGCGGTGACCGGGCTGTTGAGCCATCGTTATTGGCTGTGGGGCGCAAGCAATGTCGCAAGCACCATCAAGCGCGTCGAGGTGGATGCACAGGGGGTGATTCATGTCGTTCAGCAAATCACCCGCAAGGATCAGGCCCGCGATGTTCTGGTTTATGTGATACATGAGGGGCAACTGCTGCTCAGTTCGATCACTCGGGACCTGGACCTGGCATTGGAGTCGGTCCTGAGTGCCAGCGAAACACTGGCCGACTGGTCGCTGATCCTTGGTAACGGCTACCCCTTTACCCCGTCCGCCAGCGAAAAGGACAGCTTCATCACCGTCAACTGGCGGCCTGCCCCCTTTGTTTCGGTTTGCTGGAAGCCCGAGGCGCAGTGGCGGGACATGGCCTGGGTTCGCCGCAGCGATCACTTGATCATCCGTCCCTCACCCCGCCGCAACCATCACCGTGGCTGGGCCGACTCGATCAAGCACATGACTGACCTGACGTTGCTGACACCGGCGGGCGACAGCGATGTGTTTGTCATCTATGACCGGCTCAGACAGGAACTGTGTCGCAAGCAACGTACCGAGGTGGCGGGAAAGGGACACTGGTCCGAAACATGGATGCGCCCGCAGAAGCTGGAAAACGTCATGGCGGTTGACGGCGGCTACGTCGCCCTGACGTCAGAGGGCCTGTTCTTCAACCTGACGAGCCAGGGCAGACTGGCCTTCGGCGGTTTGAGTGAAGTGTGGCTCAAGGATCGGGCGCACTGGTGGTCCGCATTGGAGCCCTTGGCCCGGCAATACGCAACCGACAGCTTTGCCCTGATCGGCTTGACCCACTTGAACGGTGACGCGAGGTTGTGTGCCTGGTACGTCGGCAACCGATTGTTGCTGGCCGAATGGGGGCATGCAAAGCAAGTGCGCCTGCTCGGCGTTACCCCGGATAGCGAAGCGGCCTGGCTGTTCGATGTATCGAGTGGCGAAGTCTATCGCCAGGCATTCATCGATCCGCAGAAACTGGAGTCCGCTTTTGGCCAGGGTTCGCAGTTGCTGCAGGCTGATGCATTACCCGCCGCGGAGCGTGCATGGGCGCCCTGGCAGTTTGTCGAACTGACGGTCGAAGGAGTGGGGCTGCGTGGCGTGACATTCGAGGGCGTGGTGGTTGTGCTGCGAGACCGGGAGCCGGCGTTGATTACCGGCGTCACTCACGAATGGGTCGTCGCACAAGGTGGCCGAAAGCTCGAGGGCCTCAAACAGCTGGCGGCCCAGCCATTTCGCAGCGCACTGCTGTCAGTGGAGGAGCCCGGTAACCTGCAATGGTTCGTCGCCGAGACCGAGCGTGTGATTCGGGTTCCCAAGACGGTCATTCCAGAGTCCTTTGAACTATTGGGCACCCAGCAGCGGAGCAACGTGCTGCTTCATGAAAGCAGGAACGGAAAGCTGCTGACCTTGCCGGGTATGGAGCATCTTGGGCCACTCAGTTACATCCGGCGTGATGCCGAGGTTCTGGCTATTGAGGGCCAGATGAAGGTTGATGATCTTCTTGCGCTGATGCCGGACGATGTTACGACTCTGGTCCTGCGCATGGGACAAGGCGCGGTGAGTTACAGGTTGTCGAAAGCGGCCTGGTTGAGAGTCAAGTCGGTCATTCTCGATTGCCGGCACTCGCTGGGCAGCGCGCAGACAATCCCCGGTAAGTTGATCTGGGAGCACGATGAGCCTGACCAGTTGTTGCTGAGCCCCATCCATGAACATCTGGTGATCATCGACCCGAACAGTGGGCACAGTGTGATTTTTCGTGAAGTGTATGCGGCGGATGTCAACTTGCGCGGAGAAGTCGTGCTCAGCTTTGGAGGAAACCGGCATTACACCGTCTCGACACTGATTGAGCAGTTGGGTGCTTTGCAGAATGCCAGCAACGGTGTCGCGCTCAAAGAGTTGTCACACGTATCGTATGAGGAGGAAAGCAATCTGGTGAGTTGACCACGGTCCGATATTCTCGCTGGGGTCTTACGTCGCAAGCAGACCGCTGCTGTGTCAGGGCACCAGATAGCCTCTGACCCCGGTAAAGATGATCTGCGCGGCCAACGCGCAGACAAACAACCCCATCAGGCGGCTGACAATCTGTAAGCCCTGGTCACCGAGAATCCGCTCGATGCGGCTGGACAGGTAAAGCACCACGCCGACGGTAAAGCTGGCCAGGGCGATGCTGATGATGGCCATGAGTTTGTCGTCCCAGTGCGGCTGGCTCACGCCCATCACCAGCAGGGCGCCAATGGTGCCGGGGCCGACCGTCAACGGAATGGTCAGCGGGACAATGGTCACGTCCTGCTGAACATTATCTGTCTGTACGGCTGATTTGCCTTGGGCCATGCCCAGCGCCGAAATGAACAGCACGCTGCCGGCGCCGATTCGGAACGCATCCACGGTGATGCCGAACACGCTGAAAATCACCCGTCCGAACAAATACAGCAATACGCTGGACACCAGCGTCGCGATCGCGACTTTCCAGGCCAGGCGCCGTTGTTCCTTGCGCGAGTAGCCGCGAGTCAGGCCGATAAAACACGACAGCACGAAGAAGGGGCTGTAGAGCACCAGCATCTTCAGATAAACGCTGAACAACACATGAAGCATGGTCGAGGCTCAAGGCGGAGAAAGACGTCGGGGAGTCTATCAGGCGTTTTGGTGTCTGTCGGCTCAGGACGTCTGCGCTGTACGATTCTGCTGGTCGCGCTGGGCCACCCAGTGTTCGATCAGCTCGCGCAGTTGCGACAGTTCCACCGGTTTGGCCATATGGCCGTCCATCCCGGCCTGACGGGCGCGCTCCTTGTGTTCGGCCAGGATGTGCGCGGTGAGCGCGACCACGGGGGTGCGGGTGCGCTGGTTACCCATTTCCCAGGCACGCAGTTGCTGGGTGGCGGAAAAGCCGTCGAGGATCGGCATTTCGCAGTCCATCAAGACCAGGTCGTAGCGCTGCTCCTTCATGGCCTTGAGGGCTTCCTCGCCGTTGCTGGCGGTATCGGGTTGCAGGTTGAGCTTGCCGAGCATGCCACGGATGACCTTGGTGGAAATGCTGTTGTCTTCGGCCACCAGGATGCGGAAGTCGCTGGGCACTTTTACCGGAACGACAGGACCGGCGCCCATCGGAATGCTCGGCGCCTGGCCTTTGTTGCGCTGGTTGAGTTCGTCCGCCAGGGTGGTCTTGAGGGTATAGCCGGCCACCGGTTTGGCGAGGATGCGCTTGACCCCGCTGTTGCGTGCCACGACCTTGCTCGGCGCGTTGCTGATGCCGGTGAGCATGATCAACAGGATGTCGTGATTCAGGCTCGGGTCTTCCTTGATCTTGGCCGCCAGTTGCATGCCGGTCATGCCGGGCATGTTCTGGTCCAGCAGCACCACGTCGAAGTAGTCCCGCAGGTGCGCCTTGGTGCGCAGCAGCGCCAGGGCTTCCTTGCCCGATGGTACGGCGCTGACGTTCAGGCCCCAGGCGCTGCATTGCTGCACGAGCACTTTGCGGCAGGTGTCATTGTCGTCGACGATCAACACCCGCGCCCCTTGCAGCGGACTGTCGAGGTCGGAGGTCGGATGTTCGAGGCGATCCGGGTCCAGGGGCAAGGTCAGCCACAAGGTACTGCCCTGGTTGCTGCCGCTTTTGATGCCGAACTCGCCGTGCATCAGCATGATCAATTGACGGGCGATGACCAGGCCCAGGTTGCCGCCCAGGCGGGTGGCCGAGAGGAAGTTCTTGCTGTGCAATTCGGCATGCATCAGCGTGTCGCGCTCTTCGGCGTCCATGGGTGTTCCGCTGTCCTGCACCGCGATGCGCAGGCGCGGCTGATTGCTGCGCTCGTCCAGCGCCACGACGATCAACACTTCGCCCTCGTCGGTTTTTTTCAGGGCGTTTTCCAGCAGGCTCAGTAGCGCCTGGCGCAACCGTGTCGGGTCACCGCTGATCACTCGCGGCACCTGGGGTTGGATAAAGCTGATCAGTTCGACATTCTGCTGTTCGGCCTTGGCGCGGAAGATACTCAGGCAGTCCTCGATCAGCGCATTGAGGTCGAACTGCACGTCGTCCAGTTCGATCTGCCCGGACTCCAGCCGGGAAATGTCGAGGATCTCGTTGATCAGGGTCAGCAGTTCGTTGCCGGCGCTGTGGATCGTCTGCACGTAATCGCGCTGCTTGACCGACAGCGGCGTGCCCAGCAGCAGTTCGGTCATGCCCAGTACGCCGTTCATCGGCGTACGGATTTCGTGGCTGATCTTGGCCAGGAACTCGGCCTTGGCATTGATCTCGGCATTGCTCGCCGCCAGGTCGCGGCTGATGCTGAAACGGCTCTCGTTGATCGAGCGCTGGCGCTCACCCAGGGCGACACTCATCAGCAGTCCGCTGACGCAGATGAACCCCAGCAGGGTGATGATCAGGCCCTGGGGAGCGACTTCCGTCAGCCCTTGCAGGGCCGGCAGGATGATCAGCGTGCCCAGGTTGAAAACCACCATGGCGGCGACAAACAGCCGTGCCGGGCGATAGCCCTTTTGCCAGTGCCAGGCGCTGACAAACAGCATGCTCAGGCCGGCCAGCGCGACCAGGGCATAGGTCATGATATTGAGCGGCAGTGTGTTCACGAACAGCAGCAGCAGACTGCAGAGCGTGATGAACACGATGTCTCCCAGCAGCAGCCGGTTCAACGGGTGCGGCCCCAGGGGGGCGAAGAAGCGGTAGGCGAACATCAGGCCGCAGGGCGCGGTCAGCAGCAGGGCCAGATAGGCCCCCGGCGTCTGAATGGCCGGCCAGTCGGGCAGCCAGGCTCCAGCCAGGTTCAATAGCAGCACCAGGCTGAGCATCAACAACCCTTCACAGGCCGCCAGCCACAGGCAACTGCGTGAGCGGGTATAGGCGTAGCGGGTCAGGTTGTGCAGGATCAGCATCGCGATGCAGCCGAACAGCAACCCGTAGATCAGTGTCTGGTTCTGATTGGCCGCCGCCTGAATCGCCGTTTCCAGGGTGACATAGGGCCGCAGTTCGTGCCGGGACGCCAGGCGCAGGTAGACGTCCAGCTGTTTGTCGCTGCGCGGCAGGGCCAGCATGTAATCGCTGCTGGGCAGGGGCTGTTCGATACGGGGCAGGGCATCCCCGCCGACCTGTTGGTCCACCAGGGTATCGCCGTCCAGCACATAGAGGTTCAGGCGAGACAGGTCGGGTGCAAAGATGCGCAGTATTTGTTCATGTGGGTCGGGGGCCAGCCGGAAACGCAACCACAATGCCCCACCCGGCTCGGCGGCCTTCAGGCGGTCCAGGTCGATGGGGCTGAATTGATTGGTGTAGCGGGCAGAACGGATGTCGCTCAGCTTCAGGTCGCCCTGTTCGTCGAGCAATACCGCCCAGCCACTGCCTGGCGCGGCCTGAGCCGGGAGCGTGCAGAGCAGTGTCAGCAGGGTGACGGTTAAACCTATGGCAATCCTGAGCCAGCGCACGGCGAAATCCCTTCGTAGGTTGATGCCAGATTATAACTATGCGCGGCGCCGGAGCAGACAGGCAAGGGCCATGGGCGCTTGCCTGTCTGAATGGCCGGGTTATTCCAGATTTTCGCCACGCTCGCGGGCAATGGCACGGTAGCCAATGTCCTTGCGGTAGAAACAGCCTTCCCAGTCGATCTCGGCGGCAAGCTTGTAGGCCTGCTGCTGAGCCGCGTCGACACTGGACCCCATGGCGGTGGCGCAAAGTACGCGACCGCCGGCGGTGACCACCTGGCCATCCTTCAGCGCGGTCCCCGCATGGAAAACCTTGCCTTCCAGCCCGGCTGCAGCCTCCAGGCCTTGTATCGCATTACCTTTAGCGTAGTCGCCCGGATAACCCCCGGCTGCCAGTACCACACCGACGCTCGGACGCGGATCCCACTGGGCTTCGACCTTGTCCAGAGCCTGGGCCAGGGCCGCTTCGACCAGCAGCACCAGGCTCGATTGCAGGCGCAGCATCACCGGCTGGGTCTCAGGATCGCCGAAACGGCAGTTGAATTCGATGACTTTTGGGTTACCAGCCTTGTCGATCATCAGGCCGGCATACAGGAAGCCGGTGTAGACGTTGCCTTCCTCGGCCATGCCGCGCACGGTCGGCCAGATGACCTGGTCCATGACCCGCTGGTGGACCTCGGTAGTGACCACCGGGGCAGGGGAGTAGGCACCCATGCCACCGGTGTTCGGGCCGCTGTCGCCATCGCCAACACGTTTGTGGTCCTGGCTGGTGGCCATTGGCAGGACGTTCTTGCCATCGACCATGACGATGAAGCTGGCTTCTTCGCCGTCGAGGAACTCTTCGATCACCACCCGGGAACCGGCGTCCCCGAAGGCATTGCCGGCCAGCATGTCGCGCACGGCGTCTTCGGCTTCGGCCAGGGTCATGGCTACGATCACGCCTTTACCGGCGGCCAGACCGTCGGCCTTGATCACGATCGGCGCGCCTTTTTCGCGCAGGTAAGCCAGGGCCGGATCGATCTCGGTGAAGTTTTGGTAGTCGGCGGTCGGAATCTTGTGACGTGCCAGGAAATCCTTGGTGAAGGCTTTCGAGCCTTCCAGCTGTGCGGCGCCGGACGTCGGGCCGAAGCAGTCCAGGCCACGGGAACGGAACAGGTCGACCACGCCGGCGACCAGCGGCACTTCCGGGCCGACGATGGTCAGTGAGACGTTCTTCTCGGCGAAATCGGCCAGTTGTTCCAGGGCCAGCACGTCGATGGCGACGTTTTCGCATTTGGCTTCGATGGCGGTACCGGCATTGCCCGGTGCCACGAAAACCTTCTGCACACGCGGATCCTGAGCCACTTTCCAGGCCAGGGCGTGTTCACGGCCACCGCTGCCAATGATCAAAACATTCATTTCAAAAACCTCGGATGACGCTGATTCTGTTTGGAGCCTAGGGCGTTTTGCGCCATAGGAGGTCGCAATGAAGTCGGTAGATGCAAGGCGGAGTCGACCTCGATGAGCGGAGTTGCCTTTTGGCAATGAGCATCATCGAGGTCGGCTCCAACGCAGCAGATGCCGGCTTCAGTGCGGCCGTTGTCTTGTTAGTGACGGAAGTGGCGCATGCCGGTGAATACCATGGCGATGCCGGCTTCATCAGCCGCCGCAATCACTTCAGCGTCACGCATCGAACCACCCGGCTGGATCACCGCAGTGATGCCGACCTTGGCCGCGTTGTCGATGCCGTCGCGGAACGGGAAGAACGCATCGGAGGCCATGACCGCGCCCTGTACCTGCAAACCGGCGTGTTCAGCCTTGATCGCGGCGATGCGGGCCGAGTTCACGCGGCTCATCTGGCCGGCGCCGACGCCGATGGTCTGGCGGTTCTTGGCGTAGACAATGGCGTTGGACTTGACGTACTTGGCGACTTTCCAGGCGAAGATCAAATCGTTGATTTCCTGCTCGCTTGGGGCGCGCTTGGTCACCACTTTCAAATCTTCGCTGCCGATCATGCCGATGTCGCGACTTTGTACCAGCAGGCCGCCGTTGACACGCTTGTAGTCCCAGGCCGGCGCGCGGTCGGCCGACCATTGGCCGCAGGCCAGCAGGCGCACGTTGGCCTTGGCGGCGACGATGGCACGGGCTTCTTCGCTGACCGAAGGGGCGATGATCACTTCGACGAACTGACGCTCGACGATGGCCTTGGCGGTTTCGGCGTCCAGTTCACGGTTGAAGGCGATGATGCCGCCGAAGGCCGATTCGGTGTCGGTGGCGTAGGCCAGTTCGTAGGCCTGGCGGATGCCGCCCTCGGCGTCCGGGCTGACGGCCACGCCGCACGGGTTGGCGTGCTTGACGATCACGCAGGCGGGCTTGACGAAGCTCTTGACGCATTCCAGCGCCGCATCGGTGTCGGCCACGTTGTTGAACGACAGTTCCTTGCCTTGCAACTGGGTGGCGGTGGCGATACCGACTTCGGCCGGCTTGGCTTCCACGTAGAACGCCGCGCTCTGGTGCGGGTTCTCGCCGTAGCGCATTTCCTGAGCCTTGATGAACTGGGTGTTGAAGGTGCGTGGGAATTCGCTGCGGCCTTCGGTCGACAGGGTTTCAGCGGCCTGGTTCACGGTGCCCATGTAGTTGGCGATCATGCCGTCGTAGGCGGCGGTGTGTTCAAAGGCCTTGAGCATCAGGTCGAAACGCTGGGCGTAGGTCAGGCCACCGGCCTTGAGGTTTTCCAGCACGCTGGCGTAGTCACTGGCGTTGACCACGATGGCCACGTTTTTGTGGTTCTTGGCCGCCGAGCGGACCATGGTCGGGCCGCCGATGTCGATGTTTTCAATGGCGGTCGGCAGGTCGCAACCTGGCTTGTTGATGGTGGCTTCGAACGGGTAGAGGTTGACGGCCACCAGGTCGATCGGCTTGATGCCGTGCTCGTTCATGATGGCGTCGTCGATGCCGCGACGACCCAGGATCCCGCCGTGGATCTTCGGGTGCAGGGTCTTGACCCGACCGTCCATCATTTCCGCAAAACCGGTGTAGTCCGCGACTTCCACTGCGGCGACGCCGTTGTCCTGCAGCAGCTTGAAGGTCCCGCCGGTGGAGAGGATCTCGACACCCAACTGTTGCAGTTCGCGGGCAAATTCGAGGATCCCGGTCTTGTCGGAGACGCTGATCAAGGCGCGGCGGATCGGCAGGCGGGTGGTCTGGTCGGTCATTTCAATTTCCATCAAAAGCAAGGGAAGTCAGCAAAAAAGGCGACCGTTTTTTACGCGGGCGCCTTTCTGGTTTGATTGAATGCTTACAGCAGATCGTACTGCTTGAGTTTCTTGCGCAGGGTGCCGCGGTTCAGGCCCAGCAGCTCACTGGCCTTGGTCTGGTTGCCCTTGACGTAGTTCATCACGCTCTCGAGCAGAGGTGCCTCGACTTCCGAAAGCACCAGGTTGTACACATCCGTGACGGCAGCGCCCTCAAGGTGGGCGAAATAATTGTGCAGCGCCTTCTCGACACTCCCGCGAAGGGTCTGACCTTCTTCGCTGGGCGTATTGAGGTGCTGTTTCAAATTTACGTTGTCGCTCACGGGTGTTATTCCACTCACTAAAGTCTCGGTCATCATCGTCATGCGGCCACCCCTTCGTCCCCTGTCAGGCTCTTGTAACGCTCAGCGAAGAACGCCTGAACGTCGGCGCATTGTGCTTGCGTACCATCCAAACGATTGAAACGGGCGCGAAACTCCCTGGCGCCCGGCAGGGTTGCGAGATACCAGCCCACATGCTTGCGAGCGATGCGTACACCCATGACTTCTCCGTAGAAGGCATGCAGCGCGGCCAGATGCTCTAGCAGAATACGTTCCACCTCGGACAGTTGCGGCGCAGCGAGCTTTTCGCCGGTGCGCAGGAAGTGTTCGATTTCACGAAAAATCCATGGCCGCCCCTGGGCAGCCCGGCCGATCAACAACCCGTCGGCACCCGTCGCGTCCAGCACGTACCGGGCCTTTTCGGGCGAGTCGACATCGCCGTTGGCAAAGACCGGCATCGACACCGCCTGCTTGATCGCGGCAATGGTGTCGTACTCGGCCTCGCCGGTGTACAGGTCGGCACGGGTGCGGCCATGCACCGCCAACGCCGTGATGCCTGCCTGTTCGGCGATCTTGGCCACCGTCAGGCCGTTCTTGTTCTCCCGGTCCCACCCGGTGCGGATCTTCAGGGTCACCGGCACATCGACTGCGGCGACGACCGCCTGCAGGATCTCGGTGACCAGCGCTTCATCCTTCAACAGTGCCGAGCCTGCAGCCTTGTTGCAGACCTTCTTCGCCGGACAGCCCATGTTGATGTCGATGATCTGTGCGCCCAGCTCGACATTGGCCCGGGCCGCCTGCGCCAGCATCTGGGCATCGCCACCGGCGATCTGCACCGAGCGGGGCTCGGGATCGCCTTCGTGGATCATGCGCAGACGCGATTTGCGGGTGTTCCACAAACTCATGTCGCTGCTGACCATTTCCGAAACTACAAGCCCGGCGCCCAGTCGCTTGCACAGCTGACGAAAGGGCTGGTCGGTGACGCCCGCCATTGGGGCGAGAACCAGGCCGTTCTGTAATGTATATGGGCCGATGCGTACCGCCGACATAGGACTTCCCTGAAGTGGGGCCGGATCATGAGACTTCGAAAAAGGGTTGGCATGATACCCGCTCTCGATGACTGGATAAAGGTCGAATTGGATAAAATCTGAACAGCTATTTTGTTATCGCCAGCGGTTTGGTTCGGGTGCGCTGAGTCAGAAAGCTGCCGCCAATCGCCCGGCCCTGGTGTGCATCACTCTGGTGAATGAAAGCTCAGGCTGTAGTTCACCGCTTTAGGTCCCGGGTCGAGGATATCCAGGGCAATATGAATGGGCGTCTGCGGCGGCATTTCCCCCAGGCCTTCGACATCGCCGCCCAGATATTCACCGGGCTTGAAACGGCGACTGGCGATCAGATGCCCGTTGAGGTCGGCGAAACGCAGTTCCAGCAGCGGGAAAGGCTGGGAGAACGGCGCACGGTTGTAGATGATTGCGTCCACCACCAGGGCGCCGCTGAACTCCGGATGGCTGCGCACCACCAGGTTGCTGCTTTTGATGTTGCCGATGTCGACCTTGGACGGCACGTCGCAGCCGATGGTCGGGCAAATTTGCAGGAACCACGGGCGATACTGATCCTGACGGGCCAGTTCTTCGAAGTGGTAGGCGATGTACTGGCCGGCCAGGGCCGCGGCGGCGAACAGGATCAACAGGCCCCACAGCAAACGCCGGCCCCAGGGCGAGCGACGCTTGCGCCAGTCCAGTTGCAGCGGATCGTCATCCAGGTCCTGAAGGGCCTCGGCGCGTAATCCGGGTTCATGGCGCTCGCGTGCCTTGCGCGTCGGCACCGCTTGCAACGGTGCTTCGTCGTGATCATCGTGATCATCGCTGGCAGACAGGCTTTCCAGGTGTTCGTGGGGCTCGTCGTCCGGCTCCAGGCGTAGCGGGGTGACCGGCTCGTCGTCCGGTTCCAGCGGTTCCAGGGTCAGGGGCAAGGACAAGGACGGTTCGGTGCGCGGTGGGCGGGCCGGTTCATGGGGCTCGAACGGTTCGACCGGGGTTTGTAGGGCCGTTTCGTCGCGCTCGCTGGCGGATTCGCTGTACAGGCTGTCGGACCAAGGCTCCTGATCGTTCGAGAGCGGGTCGCGTTGCGCGCTCAGGTTGTCTTCACGACGTCGGCCGAAGGTATCCGGCGCACGCTTGTCACGCCGCTCCAGTCGAGCCAGTTCCTTGTCCAGATCATCGAGGTCCAGCTCGGCGGCGGTCCATTGCTTCTGGCTGATCGCACGGGGCGGGGATTCGGCGGCGGGCGTCTTGATTGGCGGTGCCAGGGGCGTGACGGTTTCCTTGGCAGTATGCTGTTCCAGCAATTGCCGTGCGGCATTGAACACTTGCAGGCACGAGCCACAGCGAACCACCCCGCGGGCCACGCTCAATTGAGTATGGCTGACGCGAAAACTGGTGTGGCAATGCGGGCACTGGGTGACGAAACTGTCAGTCATGCGGCAATCCGGTTGATACAGGCGGCCATTCTAGCGCCGACGACCGGTGATGCGCACCCAGCCATCGCGATTGGCGATGGGGTCCAGATCAAAGTCCGCGGCATAGGCCGCAGCGACTTCTTCACCCTGTTCGGCCAGGATGCCCGACAGCGCCAGGCGTCCGCCCGGCTTGACCAGGCTCGACAACTGCGGCGCCAGGGACACCAGCGGACCGGCCAGGATGTTGGCCACCAGTACGTCGGCTTGAACCTGTGGCAGGTCTTGCGGCAAGTACAGGGGGAACAGCTCTGGGGCAATGTTGTTGCGCCCGGCGTTGTCGCGGGAGGCTTCCAGGGCCTGGACGTCGATGTCGGTGCCGACCGCTTCCTTGGCGCCCAACAGCAGCGCAGCAATCGCCAGGATCCCCGAGCCGCAGCCGAAGTCGAGCACGTTGCAGTCTTTAAGGTCCTGGCCGTCGAGCCATTCCAGGCACAGCGCGGTAGTCGGGTGCGTGCCAGTGCCGAACGCCAGCCCTGGGTCCAGCAGCAGGTTCACCGCATCCGGCTGCGGCGCGGCATGCCAGCTCGGCACGATCCACAGGCGCTGACCGAAGCGCATCGGCTGGAAGTTATCCATCCAGCTGCGTTCCCAATCCTGGTCTTCGATCACTTCGCTGTGATGCTCGGGCAACGGGCTGCCGGTGAGCAGCTCCAGATGTGCCAGCACGCTGGCCGGCTCGGTGCCACCTTCGAAAAGGGCCAGCAGGTGAGTGTGGGACCATAACGGCGTGGTATTGAGTTCCGGCTCGAAGATCGGCTGGTCTTCGGCGTCCATGAAGGTTACCGATACGGCGCCTACTTCAAGAAACGCGTCTTCGTAGGTTTCGGCTTGTTCCGGGCTGATGGCCAGACGTACTTGCAGCCAAGGCATGGCGGGCACCTTTGGAAAAAAATCTACAGGAGGCAGCGCAGGGCTGCAAAGGCGCGCAGTGTACGCCAGGTCGCCATCAAAGTGGATAAGCGAGTCTCGTGCCGCCGGCGTGGTGTTTCGATATATATATGTATGACATGGGGGCAATGCAGGGCGGATAAGGTGCGGGTCCACACAACAGGGAGGAATGTGATGGACAACACTGCCGAACGGCACAGCAACACGAGCGGCGCGGGGACGGTCTCTTCCCCGCAGGCGGAAACAGCACAAGTCATTCTGGAGAAGTTGGCACGTTGGCAGGCGGCTATCGACCAGCGATTACACGCTCAGATGCCCTTGCTGGAGGTGCTGGAAGAGTACCTGCTGGTCCAACTGCGCACCCATTATTACCAGGGCAACATCGATCCATACTTCATCGGCACCCTGCTCGATGCGGTGCTGCAACGGATGATCGACCAGACGCCGGTGGCTTTTGATGAAGAACAGGATGCTCCTTATCGCTGGCCCGGCGGGACTGATCCGGGGTTTGCGGCTGAACGTCGGGAAGTCATCGTGCAGGTGGTGGAAGCAAGCGCCGCGGGCTTTACCCATCACTACAAAGACTATCTGCAACGTCACTGGCGCATGGCCGGGAGCGACGCCTCTCTTGAGGAGGTGGTCAAGCACAGGCTAGCTGAATACCTGGCCCGGATCGATAGGATTTTCCAGCCGGAGCAACTGGCGGGGGTGGACGTCGATGAGCTGAGGGAGAAGCTTGAAAACCTTCAGGCGCACTGGCGTCTCACTAACCAGATCACCTCGTTGGCAACCGCTCAGGAACGGCGGAGTCTTCAGGCAATCGCTGGGGGGCAATTGCCTGGCTGGCTGAAGGCGCTGAGTGAAGTCGAGCGTAAACAGTTGAAGGCTTTTGAGGCACGGACCTCGCAGGCGCAGGCGCTGGTGGATGAGCTGCTCGACGGCCTGGGCTCGCTGCAGGCGTTTGCCCGGCGGCTGGCCAGGGACTATGTCAGGCGTGAACTGGACATGGAAGTCGAGCCTGACGGCATTCGAGTGCAGTTGCAGTGGCGAGGGATCATTGACCAGCCGGTGCAGACCCATAGCCTGAGCGAATTGCTGGCGGCAGGTCCGATAAGATCGGACGCTATATCGGTGTTCCTGGTGGAAAATGGCGCCATGCTGCGCAACCAGCCTCTTTCGCCGGCGTTCATTACCCAACTGCTGGCAGACGTGGATGCCCCCGCTGGGTATGGGGCAGCATTGGTCAGCCAATATGGCCGGGCAGACCTGAAGGACGCCATGCTCGATTGGTTCGTGGCGCGCCTGGAGCAAAGCGCGTTCGTGGCACGTTGTGCGGGCCATTTGAAGGTGAGCCATCACGAGGCGCTCAAAACCTTATGGGCAAACGAGACGTCGGCGCAATCGGCCAGTGCCTGGCGTGTGGCCTGCCTTGCGCTTCCAAACGCACTGAAGTGTTCCGATCTTCTGTTGTTCTACCGCGAGGACCGGTCGGGCGAGGTCAGTGATCTGTTGTTGTACGCCCCCGGCAAGCCAGATGGGCAGGAGTGGATCGAGTTGCCCTCGCTTCGGTCCGTGAATGCAGAGATAGGCGCCTGGATTGAAAGCCAGGCGGGTCGCGAATACCTGTTGCAACAACTCTCTGCCGCCGGGCGTGATGTGGCTCGGGAGTACTTTGCCGGCGTGGCGGACAAGCCGACGGCATGGGATCTGAACAAAGACCTCAGGAGCACTGCGATGGCCTTCAAAGCCTGCCTTGAGGCGTCTGTTGCAATGGGCCTGGCCAACAACCTGGCGCAGGTGGAGCAGGACGAATCGCCCCAGTGGTACGCGGCCCTGCCGCTTGACTCCCGACGCATCATCAGCAGCTTGAGCCAGGAGCTCCTGGTTCATCAGCAGGTCTTCAACGAGCAGATCGCCGGCTATGAGGTCTTTGTGGACTTCGCCAAACGTACCGTCACCCAAGCCATCGCACCGTACATGCGTAGCAAGGGGGTGCAGGAACCGGTCGATCCTGCCACGGTGCTCATCGACTACACACCCGGTCTGGCGAGTGGCAAGACCCAGGTTGCCAGCTTGCTGGAGCTGGCCATCCATGGGTATGACGACAACTCGGGCATCGACAACCCCAGAAAAGGCGTGCGGTCATCGATCGGGCAGGACCTGGGGCAGGTTCGCAGTGCGGAGCTGGCGACCTACATCCGGCGGGCCTACGTGGGCGAGCAGTATGCGCGGCAGATCCGCGCCAGGTTCCTCGATGCCAGCGCTGCCGAATACACCAAGCGGCGCAATGCCTACCGCAACCTGTTGCTGACCCGGATGGATCGCGACCTGCGGATCGCGACGGGCAAGTCCTTGTTGAACGCCCGTGAGTTCTGGTGGCTCACCCGGCAAATCACGCTGCTGAGTGAGTCGACGCCGGTGACCGGCTCAGTGAGTTCGCAGGCGGTGGTGCAGCGCGAAGGTCTGATCCGGTTTACCGTCGGCGGTCATGTGGTATTGGGCGTCTATGTCTTTGCCTACTTTGATCCCAAAGGTGTCTATTGGCTGTACACGCCCGACGCTCCCGACGGCGTCACATTTCGCCCATACCAGGACTTCCCCGGGGCGGTCGCCGCACGCCTGCGTGATTACGTACTGGAGCGGGTGGCCGTTGGTGCTCGTGCCGCGGTAAGGCGCTCGCTGACGGCTTTGGCGACCACGACCCGTGGCCTCGAAGTATTGCGCGAATTCAATCGGGTAATGGATATCTCGTCGCAGTTCGATGCCTACATCGAGCGCGCTGTCACGGACGTGGAAGATGTCACGAAAAGTCGCGGCGAGGTGATCAGGGATCAGGTGCTCAAGGGCCTGCTCTTCGCCTCCGCGCCGGTGTGCATGGTTTACCCGCCCTTTGCCCTGTTGCTGGATGCCGGCTTCATTGCCCTCAGTTCCAGGCAGGCGATCGAGGCGCATGGGCAGGGCGACACGGATCGCGCCCTCGGCCATTGGCTGCAAGCGACCTGGGGCGCGTTGTTCGGCATGCTTGGGGCAATGAGCATGACCCGGCTGCTCGGTCAGGCTGTCAGGAGTCTGAAGCTCGCCGTAAGGCCCATGTCCTTGGCCGCTCAGCGCCTGAGGCAGGTGACATCAGTCGCTGCCAGGGAGAGCGGGCCGCTGATCCAGCCTATCCGTTTCGATCCGAAACAGGCGGTCAGGGAAACGCCGAAGAATTTGCAGCAGGTGACCGAGGGGGCTTTCAAAGGCACCTATCTCAGCCCGTCCAGCGCTACGCAGCCGCGAAATGCTTTCTACATACTCGACAAGGGCAGGTACTACCAGGTGAGGGGGAATATCTACTTCGATGGTCTGTGCCTGGTGGATGCCCGTTATCCCGGCGCGTTTTACAAACCGCCCGTGTACAGGATGGCGAATGGCAAGTGGGCGCGTAAACCCGTTGGAATGAGTGGCGGCAATGATGATGTGCGTAACCTTGGGCGAGTGAGCGATCTTCGCGAAGCGTTTCCCGGGCATGTCTTCCCGGACGTGGCGCGGGGCGCGTTGCAGGGCGAGGCGGTGGTCGCCAGGTTCAGCGAGACGGCGGCAGACAACTATCTGTTCTCCCTGAACGCCCAGACATGCGTGATCGCTTCGTTGTACAACCCGACCACCAAGGTCGGGGCGGTCATTCATTTCGATCACAACATCCGCGCACTGATCGAGCGCAGTGTTCGCGAAGTGAAGCAGCGTTTGGGAGGGGCAGCGAAGGATATTCGCGCCATTCTGGTGGGCGGCGATTGGCTGACAGGCGCTGATATTGGCGAGCCGGTCAGATCGGTGATGAGGCGCCAGGGGCTGCAGCCAACCTGGGATCACTGGTCGTATTCTTCCTGCTTCGGTAATACCTATGGTGTGTCGCTGGATCTGCGCACTGGGGTGACGTCGGTGTTCAAGACATCACAGAGTCACGTTGAGCGCTACTACATACCGGTGCTGGCGAGGGCGAAACAGAGTTCCGACCCGGTGTCGGTGCGTGCGCGTGGGTTCATGACGCGCTTGCGTAGTGAGCCGTTGGTAGCCAATGCCAATGGTGGCGTTCGCACCCTGCAGGGCAGGGCGGCGACGAGGGCGCAGATCGAAGCACAGGCACTCCCTACGGTAGCGCTGAGCTGAGTCATTCGCCGCCATTGTGAAAGACAGGCAAAAAAAGACCCCGGCCAATGGACCGGGGTCTTTTTTACATCACTCGGGACATCAAGCCTGATCAGCCAGCTTGTGTTCCAGGTAATGGATGTTGACGCCACCTTTGCAGAAGCCTTCGTCGCGGACCAGGTCGCGGTGCAGCGGGATGTTGGTCTTGATCCCGTCCACCACGATTTCGTCCAGCGCATTGCGCATGCGCGCCATGGCTTCGTCACGGGTTGCGCCGTAGGTGATCAGCTTGCCGATCAACGAGTCATAGTTCGGCGGAACCGCATAACCGCTGTACAGGTGCGAGTCGACGCGAACGCCATTGCCGCCTGGAGCATGGAAATGCTTGACCGTGCCTGGGCTTGGCATGAAGGTTTTCGGGTCTTCGGCGTTGATCCGGCATTCCAGCGAGTGGCCGCGGATCACCACGTCATCCTGGGTGAACGACAGTTTGTTGCCGGCGGCGATGCTGAGCATCTCCTTGACGATGTCGATACCAGTGACCATTTCCGAAACCGGGTGCTCCACCTGAACACGGGTGTTCATTTCGATGAAGTAGAAACGACCGTTCTCGTAGAGGAACTCGAAGGTGCCGGCGCCGCGGTAGCCGATGTCGATGCAGGCCTTGACGCAGCGTGCCAGGACTTCCGCGCGAGCCTGCTCGTCGATGCCCGGTGCCGGTGCTTCTTCGAGGACCTTCTGGTGACGACGTTGCAGCGAGCAATCGCGGTCGCCCAGATGGATGGCCTGGCCCTGGCCGTCGGACAGCACCTGGACTTCGACGTGACGCGGGTTGGTCAGGAACTTTTCCAGATAGACCATCGGGTTGCCGAACGCCGCGCCCGCTTCGGAGCGGGTCAGTTTCGCCGAGGAAATCAGGTCTTCTTCCTTGTGTACCACACGCATGCCGCGACCACCGCCACCACCGGCAGCCTTGATGATCACCGGATAGCCGACTTCGCGGCCAATGTGCAGGGCGGTTTCTTCGTCTTCAGGCAGCGGGCCGTCGGAACCTGGAACGGTAGGTACGCCGGCGGCGATCATGGCGTGCTTGGCCGATACCTTGTCGCCCATCAGGCGGATGGTGTCGGCTTTCGGACCAATGAAGGCAAAACCGGAGTTTTCGACCTGTTCGGCGAAGTCGGCGTTTTCCGCCAGGAAACCGTAGCCAGGGTGAATGGCGGTGGCGCCGGTCACTTCAGCGGCGGCGATGATCGCCGGGATGTGCAGGTAAGAGTGCGCAGCCGACGCCGGACCGATGCAGACGGATTCGTCCGCCAGGCCCAGGTGCATCAGTTCTTTGTCGGCCTTGGAGTAAACGGCGACGGTCTTGATGCCCATCTCTTTGCAGGCACGCAGAATCCGCAGGGCGATCTCACCGCGGTTAGCGATCAGAACTTTTTCCAACTTCGCAGTCATCAAAGGCTCTCCGCGGTTCAAACGATGGTGAACAGCGGTTGGTCGTACTCAACCGGCTGGCCGTCTTCAACGAGGATGGATTCAATCACACCGCTGGTTTCAGCTTCGATGTGGTTCATCATCTTCATGGCTTCGACGATGCACAGGGTGTCGCCTTTCTTCACGGTCTGGCCGACTTCAACGAAGGACGGCGAGGACGGGGAAGACTTGCGATAGAACGTGCCTACCATTGGCGAACGGGCAACGGTGCCGTTGAGCGTTGGCGCGGCAGGTGCTGCTGGAGCGGCGGCAACTGGCGCTGCTGCCGGAGCAGGCGCGGCGGCTGGAGCCTGCATCGGTGCCGGCGCGTAGAACTGCTGGGCCGGGGTCTTGCTGTGACGGCTGATGCGTACGGACTCTTCGCCTTCCTTGATCTCGAGCTCGTCGATGCCGGACTCTTCCAGCAATTCGATCAGTTTCTTAACTTTACGGATATCCATGAATCATCAACTCCCAAGGGTCGGTCAGGGGCGTTTAACGCTTGTTGTTCAAGCTGTTGCCTGTTTTTCAAGCTGCTCTAGGGCGGCCTCCAGAGCCAGTCGGTAACCGCTGGCGCCAAGGCCGCAGATCACTCCCACCGCTACATCGGAGAAGTAGGAGTGATGGCGGAAAGGTTCGCGTTTGTGCACGTTGGACAAATGCACTTCGATGAATGGGATGCTCACTGCCAGCAGCGCGTCACGTAATGCGACGCTTGTGTGCGTAAAAGCAGCGGGATTGATCAAAATGAAGTCCACACCGTCGCCACGCGCGGCATGGATGCGGTCGATCAATTCATATTCGGCGTTGCTTTGCAGGTAGAGCAAATGATGGCCGGCATTGCGGGCCCGCTGTTCCAGGTCCTGGTTGATCTGGGCCAGTGTCACGGCCCCGTAGACGCCCGGTTCGCGGGTGCCCAGCAGGTTCAGGTTGGGTCCGTGCAGGACCAATAGGGTCGCCATCTGCTGTTCCTTGTTATCTGTGAGCAGGTGTCAGAACCCGGCGACTATGCCGCAAAGCCTTTATGACTGTCCAGTTCTCTGCAATAGCCAGCACGATGACCGATGTTTGCGCGAAATTTGTGACCATGCTCCAAGATCCGGTCACCGGCCCCTGGGATGCCTGCGCTAAACCCTGTGGGAGCGAGCCTGCTCGCGATGGCGGCGATACATCCAACATTTCTGCAAGCTGTCCCACTGCAATCGCGAGCAGGCTCGCTCCCACAGGGATCTGTGGTGAACATCAAGGTTGGGAACAACCCGAAACCCGTGTGGGAGCGAGCCTGCTCGCGATGGCGGCGATAGATTCAATATTTCTGCAAGCTGACCCACTGCAATCGCGAGCAAGCCCGCTCCCACAGGGGATCTGTGCTGCTTAAACCCGAAATGCCTGCACTGCCGTGTGCAAGCGCCCACCGAGCACCAGCAGGTTGTCGCCCTGTTCCCGCCCCTGACCAATGCGCAGCAGATTATCCCCACCCAGTTGATGAATCCGCTCACTGTGATCGCGGATTTCGCTTACGGCGCCACTTTGTTGGGCGGTGACGTCGGCGATGCGCACTGCGGTTTCGGAAATGGTCTGGATGGCCCCGACGATTTTATCCAGTGCGCCGTCGGCCGCTTGTGCCTGGTTGGCGGTGGCTTCGGCGTGTTCGACCTGGGCGCGCATGCCGTCCACCGACTGGCGCGCGGCCAGTTGCAGGCGGGCGATCAGTTCCTGGATCTCGGCAGTGGCGCCCGCCGTGCGTTGGGCCAGGGAGCGGACTTCTTCGGCCACCACCGCGAAACCTCTTCCCATGTCTCCGGCGCGTGCGGCTTCGATGGCGGCGTTGAGGGCCAGCAGGTTGGTCTGATCGGCAATCGAGCGAATCACTGTCAGCACGCCGCCGATGGTGGCCGATTCCTCGGCCAGTTGTTCGATCATTTGTGCGTTGCCTTGCACTTCGCCCACCAGCGCATGCAGGCCGGTGAGGCTCAGGCCGATGACTTTCTGCCCTTGCTCCACAGCATGCCCGGCGCTACGGCTGGCGTCGGCGGCCTGGCTGGCGTCACCGGCCACTTGTTGAATGGTCGCTTCCAGTTCGCTGAGAGAGTCGCGGATCAGCGCCGTGTCACCGGCCTGGTGCTCGGCGCCGCTGTGCAATTCTCCACTCAGCTCGGCCAGTGCCCGGCTGCTGCCAGCGACCTGCTCGGCATTCAGGCGAATGGTGCCGACCAGATCCACCAGATACGCCCGCAAGCGATTGAGCGAGGCCTGGATGTCTTGTAACTCGCGGTTGCTGGCGCCCACATGAATGTCGCGGCTGAAATCCCCTTCGGCCCAAGTCGACAGGGCGGGTGCCAGATTCGTCAAAGTCCGGGCCAGGCGCCGCTGCAAGGTGTCGATGAGCAATGCGATCAGCAGAATCAGGCCGATCATCAATCCCTGAATCAGCCGAACTTCGCCCTGGATCTGGCCATGTTGGGCGCGAACCGCCGACTCCATGGCATCGATCGCCTGTTGCACATCGGCGATTTTCAAGTGCGTGGCGCTGCTCAGTTCTGTGCGCTTCTGGATCAATGCGCGAGTGCGCCCCAGTTCGGCGGGGTAGCGGCCGAGCAGGCTGTTGAGTTCGCGCTTGAGGGCGATGCCGGCGTCTTCGGCGACGGTTTCTTCCTGGGTCTGCAAGCCCATCAGCGCAGCGAAATCATCGCCCTGCGCTTCGTTGCTGGCTGTCACGCCCAGCAGCGGCAGGCTGTCGAGGCTCTCGGCCTGTGTGCGGATGCTCTGCAGTTCCCGTTCGACATCGGCGGCCAATTCGCTGCGTCCGCTGCTGACCAGTTTGTCCCGGGCGAGGGACAGTCGGCCCAGATGTTGCGAAGCGGCGAACAACGGCGGCAGGTAGGCCGGGGCGCCATTGGCGTATTGCGCAAGGCGGTCCAGGCTCGCGCTCAGCTCCCGTTCGGCCTGCAACAGCAGGGCTTGCGGATCGCCCGCCAGCTTACCGGCGGCCAGCAGATCGGTCTTGCTGAAGCCGTCGAGGCTGGACAGGCTTGGGCGCAAGCTCTTGGCCAGTTCGGGCGGAAATTGGTCGAGGTCCTTTTGCAAGGTATCAATGGACTGGGTCGCTGCGCTGAGGCGCAAGGCGTCGCCGCTGGCCAGGTAATCTTCGATGTTGCGCGCCACCTCGCCCTGGAACTGCCGCGACAGGCTCAGGTAGCGCTCCATCAACAGATAGGGGCGCTCCAGCGCGATTTGCGACCACCACAGGGTGCAAGCCAGGCCAAGGCACACGGCAACTAAAAGAAGGGTATTGAGATTGGTCAGCAGCTTCAGGCGCATCAAGGGTCTACCAAGGGCAGAATCGTAAGTGCTTGAAGTTATTGCGTTTGGGTTACAGGTTTATGACTGAATCGGTGGATTCCGATGAAAAGGTGGCACTTTGCTTTGACTGCCGCGCGCTTTGTACCCGATTGCGCCCTGCGTGCTTGGCGCGGTACAGCGCTTCGTCCGCCTGGCTGGCCATCATCAGGCTGTCGGACTCTTCGCTCATCTGCACCACGCCCGCGCTGAAGGTGCACCACAGGTCCTGGGGCTGCGCCGGGTAGTGAATTTCGGCAAAACGCTGGCGGATTTCATCCAGTACCTTGTAGGCCGCATCGATATCCGTGTCTGGCATGACGATGGCGAACTCTTCACCGCCGTAACGGCCGATGAAGTCGGTCTTGCGCAGACGCTGCTTGAGAAACAGCGCCAGGCTTTTGATCACCCGGTCGCCCATGGGGTGGCCGTGGCTGTCGTTGACCCGTTTGAAATGGTCGATGTCGAGCATGGCAAAGCTCAACGGCTTGCCTTCGCGGCGAGCGCGGAAGCAGCAGTCTTCGAGCAATTGCAGGATATGGGTGTGGTTGTAAAGACCGGTGAGGCTGTCGCGGACCATCCGCGCCTTGAGGTTGCGCGCCCGGGCCGCTCGGTTGCGCACGGTGGTGATCAGGTGCCGGGGTTTGATCGGTTTGGTCAGGAAGTCGTCGCCGCCTTCACTCATGGCGTCGAGCTGTTTGTCCAGGTCGTCTTCGGCGGACAGGTAAATGATCGGCACGCTGACATAGCGGTCATTGTGGCGGATCACCTTCGCCAGCTCCGTGCCGGTGCAGGCGGGCATGTACATGTCGAGGATGATCAGATCAGGCTGGAAATCCGCCAGCTCGGCCATGGCCTGGATCGGTTCGATCAGCGTGCGGGTGACGATACCGGCGCTGTTGAGCAGGCGCTCGGTGTGCAGGGCCTGGGCACGGGAGTCATCAATGATCAGCACTTTGTAGGGTTCGTACTGGGCAACGCAGGTCAGCACTTCGATCTTTTCCAGCAGGCTCGAGGCTTCCAGGGTGCCAGTGAGGAACTCCTGCCCGCCGGCGCGCACCGCCGCCAGGCGTGTCGGCGTGTCGGTTTCCAGCAGGCTGAAGAACAATAGCGGCAACGGCTGCTCCAGACCTTCCTGAGCTTCGGCGGCCAGTTTCAGGCCGATGCCGGGGCCGCTGAAGTCCACGTCCATGACAATCGCGGCCGGCAGGCGCTCGACCATCGAAGCCCGAAACGCCGCCACGCTGTCGAGCGCCTGGGCGCTGAGGCCGAAGAACTCCAACTGCTTGGCCAGCCGCTCGGCGCGGTCATGGTCCTGCAACATCACGTAGATGGGTTTGCGCAGCGGCGGCAGGAAGGTCTGTTCGAGCTGATCGCCATGGCGCAGGCCGGTGCGGGACAGGCGCTGCATCAGTCGATTGATTTCAGTGATCAGGTGGCTGCTCAGACGCCCGCGATTGGCTTCCACCGCTTGCAGCGATTGACTGATGCCCTGGGCGAGCTGGCAATGCTCCGGTTGCTCGAAGCGCTCGGCAAAGCGCAGCAGACGCAGGTTGGCTTCGCTGAGCTCCGACAGGTCGACGCCTGACCATTCACTGCGTTGCAGGCGCTGCCAGATCTCCAGGATCTGACGAGCCTGGTGAATTACCCGCTGGGCAAAGTGGTGCTTGAGGCGCTCACGGCTGGGGTCTTCTGGCTCGGTCATATCCTGACTACTAGTTAGGGTGCATGCTGAGATCGACTGGTGGCTCTATGCTAGCACCTCTTTTCATTCGCATGAGTGTCATACGTCAATAATCTGTCTTGGGAGGGTATTCAGTTTATGACCGGTCAGTTTCGTAGGCTGGTGACAGCGCTTCCTTTATAGTGGCCGTTCGATTGCCCTGTCGTGGTCGGCATGATTTGCGCCGCATTATCGCGTTTCAAATCAGGCACGATGGCGTAGGGTTGTGGTCGAACCGTGAACTCAAGTGATTGAAGGGACATCGCCATGCTGGACTGGAAAAACCGCGCGGGCAGCGCGCCTGAACGTGCCGCCGAGCCGAAATCGGCCACCCGCAGCTACCTGGGTGGGCTTTTTTTCAGCCGGGCACTGGCCACCCTGGTCGGCCTGTATTTGCTGGTGACCATTGCCGTCGGCTGGTACTGGAGCCAGGAGCCCGCCCTGTTCCCCGTGCAGCAGAACGCCCAGGCGGCCGCGGAGAAGGAAGGCCGGCAAATGGTGATCGGCTACACCACCGTCGAGACCCTCAAGACCGTGGCCGAAACGCTGCTGACCAAGCCAGGTGGCTACATTTCCAACGACCGTTTCCCGCCGGGCCTGTGGATGGACAACATGCCGAGCTGGGAATATGGCGTGCTGGTGCAGGTACGCGACCTGAGCCGCGCTCTGCGCAAGGACTTCGCCCGATCCCAGTCCCAGTCCGCCGAGGACGCCGACCTGGCCAAGGCCGAGCCGCGCTTCAACTTCGATAACCGCAGCTGGGTGCTGCCCTCCAGTGAGTCGGAGTACCAGGAAGGCATCACTCTGCTGAGCCGCTATCAGGCGCGCCTGTCCGATCCGAACCAGAAAAGCGCGCTGTTCTATGCCCGCGCCGATAACCTGAATAATTGGCTGGGCGATGTCGGCACTCGTCTGGGTTCGCTGTCCCAGCGCCTGTCGGCCAGCGTGGGCCGGGTCAAGCTCAACACCTCGCTGAAAACCGAAGTCACGGCCCCGGGCCAGGTACCGCAAGTGGACGAGGAGGTGGTCGAAACCCCGTGGATGCAAATCGACAACGTGTTCTACGAAGCTCGCGGCCAGGCCTGGGCGCTGTCGCATTTGCTGCGCGCAATCGAAGTGGATTTCGCCGATGTGCTGGCAAAGAAAAACGCCACGGTCAGCGTGCGGCAGATCATTCGTGAACTCGAAGCCTCCCAGGAGCCGGTCTGGAGCCCGATGATCCTCAATGGCAGCGGCTTCGGTGTATTGGCGAACCATTCGCTGGTGATGGCCAACTACATTTCCCGCGCCAACGCGGCGGTGATCGACTTGCGGCAACTGCTGAACCAGGGCTGACAGATGGAAGAAAGTCCGCGGGAGGTCGCTCATCGAGTGGCCTCGGATGCCGAGCTCATCGCTTGGGTCGATAAAGACGACAACCTGCTTGGCAGCCTGGTGCGTGCGGACCTGCGTGAGCGCGGTCTGATCGGGCGCGGCACCTACATCATGCTGTTCAACTCGGCCGGTGAGTTGTGCGTTCATCGGCGGACCCTGAGCAAGGCAATCTATCCGGGTTTCTGGGACGTGGCGGCCGGCGGGATGGTGCAGGCCAACGAGACCTATGCCGAGTCGGCGGCTCGAGAGCTGGCGGAAGAGTTGGGCGTGAGCGGCGTCGAACTGACGGCCCATGACCATTTTTATTTCGAAGACAGCGGCAGTCGCCTGTGGTGCTCGGCGTTCTCGGCCGTGTGGGACGGGCCGCTGATTCTGCAACCTGAAGAGGTACTCGAGGCGCGTTTCCTGGCGGTCGACCAGGTGCTCGATGAAATCCAGCACAAGCCTTACTGCCCGGACTCTCTGGCGGCACTGGAGCGCTATTTGCGAGCCCATGGCGATGATGTCGCAAAGAAGCGCTAAATTGGCGCCGATTGGCCCTTAGCAAGTTAGCTTTTTGCCGTTACACTGCGCGACTTTTCAAGCTGAATCGCTGTCTGCGATCCAGTAGCGCTGCCCCTGCCTGAGTGGGGCTTCGCGGTCGGGGCACTTACTTTTGCCCGGCCAGTCTTTGTCCTCCCAAGAGGATTGCCGGTGGCCAAAAAAGCCGCATCCTTCGCCGCCTTGGGCGGCCTGGTATTTTCTACCGACGCCGGTCGTCATTGCCCTGATTGCCGCCAGCCGGTGGATGCCTGCATCTGCAAACAGACCACCATCCCGGAAGGTGACGGTATCGCTCGCGTGCGCCGTGAAAGCAAAGGTCGCGGCGGCAAGACGGTGACCACGATCACTGGCGTGCCGCTGGCCGAGGACGCGCTCAAGGAACTGGCTACCACGTTGAAGAAACGCTGTGGCACCGGTGGTGCTTTGAAAGACGGCATCATCGAGATCCAGGGCGATCACGTCGAGCTGCTGCTGGCGGAACTGACCCGACACGGCTTCAAGGCGAAAAAGTCCGGCGGCTAGCAGCCTCTGTGAAAACCACCCTCGGCTTGATTCGAACCCTTTCTACGAAGCACGGTTCGAAGTCGCCCACATGGTTTTCACAGAGCCTGTTCTGAACGGGTTTCTAAACTCAGCGCTGTGAGCAGGGTCTACCTTGCTTACAGGCAAATCGTCATTTCCATTCTCTAGACTGCTCCAGCCTCCTACCGGATGGTGCATTTTGACTTCTTTATAGGGGACTTCGATGTCCGTACGACGCACACGCAAAGACGATGGCAGCCAATGGACAGTTGCGGACAGCCGCAGTGTTTACGGGATCCGCCATTGGGGGGCCGGGTATTTCGCGATCAATGACGCCGGTCGCGTCGAAGTCCGTCCGAACGGTCCAGGCAGTTCGCCCATCGACCTGTTCGAGCAAGTCGACCAGTTGCGCCAGAGCGGCCTGTCGCTGCCCTTGCTGGTGCGCTTCCCCGACATCCTGCAAGACCGCGTGCGCCAGCTCACCGGTGCGTTCGACAGCAACATCGCGCGCCTGGAATACCAGAGCCAGTACACCGCGCTCTATCCGATCAAGGTCAACCAGCAGGAAGCGGTGATCGAAAACATCATCGCCACCCAGAACGTTTCCATCGGTCTTGAGGCCGGCTCCAAGCCCGAGCTGCTGGCGGTGCTGGCCCTGGCGCCCAAGGGCGGGACTATCGTCTGCAACGGTTACAAGGACCGCGAGTTCATTCGCCTGGCGCTGATGGGCCAGAAACTGGGCCATAACGTCTTCATCGTGATCGAGAAAGAATCCGAAGTCGGCCTGGTGATCGAAGAAGCCGCGTCGCTCAAGGTCAAGCCACAGGTCGGCCTGCGGGTACGCCTGTCGTCCCTGGCGTCGAGCAAGTGGGCCGATACCGGTGGCGAAAAGTCCAAGTTCGGCTTGTCTGCTGCGCAACTGCTGTCGGTGGTCGAGCGCTTCCGCGCCGCTGGCCTGGATCAGGGCATCCGCCTGCTGCATTTCCACATGGGCTCGCAGATCGCCAACCTGGCGGATTACCAACATGGCTTCAAGGAAGCGATCCGCTACTACGGTGAGCTGCGCAACCTCGGCCTGCCGGTGGATCACATCGATGTTGGCGGTGGCCTGGGCGTGGACTACGACGGTACGCACTCGCGCAATGCCAGTTCGATCAACTACGACATGGACGATTACGCTGGTGTCGTGGTTGGCATGCTCAAGGAGTTCTGCGATGCCCAGAGCCTGCCGCATCCGCACATTTTCTCGGAAAGTGGTCGCTCCCTGACCGCCCACCACGCGATGCTGGTGGTGCAGGTGACCGACGTCGAGAAGCACCACGACGACGTGCCGGTGATCGAAAACAAGGAAAGCCTGCCGGAGACCGTGCAGTGGCTGGTTGACCTGCTGGGCCCGACCGATATCGAGATGGTCACCGAGACCTACTGGCGCGCCACCCACTACATGAGTGACGTGGCCGCCCAGTACGCCGACGGCAAGCTGACCCTGGCGGAAAAAGCCCTGGCCGAGCAGTGCTACTTCGCCGTGTGCCGTCGCCTGCATAACTCGTTGAAGGCCCGCCAGCGTTCCCATCGCCAGGTGCTGGATGAACTCAACGACAAGCTCGCCGACAAGTACATCTGCAACTTCTCGGTGTTCCAGAGCCTGCCGGACACCTGGGCCATCGGTCAGGTGCTGCCGATCCTGCCGCTGCATCGCCTCGATGAAGAGCCGTTGCGCCGCGCCGTGCTGCAAGACCTGACCTGCGACTCCGACGGCAAGATCAAGCAGTACGTCGACGAGCAGAGCATCGAAACCAGCCTGCCGGTGCATTCCCTCAATCCGGGCGAAGATTACCTGTTGGGCATCTTCCTGGTGGGTGCCTACCAGGAAATCCTTGGCGACATGCACAACCTGTTCGGTGACACCGACTCGGTGAACATCTACCAGAATGCCGACGGCAGCGTGTACCACGCCGGTATCGAAACCCACGACACCATCGAAGATATGCTGCGCTACGTGCACCTGTCGCCGGAGGAGTTGATGACCCACTACCGCGACAAATGCGCCAGCGCCCGTATCAGCGCCGCGGAACGCACCCAGTTCTTGGATGCCCTGCGCCTGGGGTTGACGCGGTCGTCCTACCTGTCTTCCTGATGGCGGCCTGAACGCCCTCCGGGACTGTCAGAAAATACACCGTGTGCTGCGGGTTTTTTCGGATAGTCCCGGAGGGCGTTTTTATTTGTGCCGCTGTTATTTCCGAACACTGGTGCATTTAACCGGTGGTGTCCTTATTTCGTGTAGTCCCTTTCCTAACTTGTACTTGGGCTCTCTACTCGGCCATGGCTCTCAGCGAGAATCCTCAGCCGCCCCTCCTGTAGAGAAACGCCGATGTCCGATCCAGCCAGCGAGCCGTCATTTCGTCTGGAGATAGCCGGTCTGCCCGAATCCTTTGTTGTCGTGGCCTTCACGGGCAGCGAAGCCATCAGCGAACCCTTTGTCTTTGATGTGGAGCTGTTGATCGGCGATACGCCCCTGGACCTTGCCGGGTTGCTCTACCGCAGCGTCTGGTTGAGTTTCGACGCTGGAGGGCGGGGCATCCATGGGCAGATTCACGAGCTTGTCCAGCATCGTCAGGGCGCTGGTTGCCGGGTACGCATCGGGCCGAAGCTGGCGTGCCTGGCGCAACGATTCAGCCAGCGGGTGTTCAGTGCCCGCTCAGTGCCGCAAATCATTCGCCAGGTGCTCAAGGCCCACGGCATTGCCGGACGCCAGGTGTGCCTGGCTTTGAGTGGCGATTATCCGCTGCGCGATTTCTGTACCCAATATCGGGAGTCAGATCTGCAGTTTCTCCAACGCGTGTGCGCCGAGGCGGGCATTTACTTCCATTTCGAGCAGGCTCGGGATGGGCATTGTCTGGTTTTTGCTGACAGCACGGACGATTCCCTGCCCGATGGCGAGACGCTTTACAGGCTCGAGGGAACGGCTCCGGCGGTGCGCAACTGGCGTGTACAAAGCGATGTTTCGGGGGAGCAGGTAGCCTTGGGCCGCAGCGATCTGATGGGGCTGCATTGCGGCCGGACGCTGTCGCTGGCAGGGCACCCTGTCGAAGGCTGGAACCAGACCTGGCTGTTGACGAAAGTCGAGCATCGCGCGCAGGCCGGCGTGTATGGCAACCATTTTCGCGCCATTCCTGCGGGATGGCCGTTCGTGGCGACCGGGGTTGCGGCAAAACCTCGCATGCTGAGTCGGCAGCGCGGCTGGGTGGTCACGGTCGATGAGCCGCAGATGCAGGTGGCGGGGCGAGTGGCGGTGCAGTTCGACTGGGTCTATCAGGGGGAGGGAGCCAGTCCCAGTCATTGCTGGCTGCCGTTGGCCCCTGAGCTGGCCGCTTGGGGGCACGCCATTGGCAAGGGCACCGAGGTGCTGGTGAGTTTTATCGAGGGCGACCCGGATCGTCCATTGATCAGCGCATTGCTCGACGCGCCGGCATCTCGGGAAGAAGGGGATGAGTCACTCCTGAGCGAAACATCCCGACCAGTCCATGAGGCCTCTGGCTTCGACCCGCTTCTGTTGGCGGCGATCCAGAGTGCCGAGCCGTTGGTGTTGTTGTGTCTGTTGCCCGGGGGCGGCAGCTTCAACCCCTGTAGCCAGCCGTTGTGCACCTGCCGCATGCTCACGCAGCTCGGCGCGGGCGCTGCTCCATGAATGCTGCCGCCATGTCTGCATCAGCGCCGCAATGGCTGCTGCTCGACGTACCCGGTGCGCCGGACACCGCGCAGCGTTTGCAGGAGCAGTTCGCCGAGATCCGGCGCTTTGCCTTGTTCGAAGGCACCGAATTGCACGGGCTGAGGGAGCATGGTCCGTTGCTGGTGGATTTGCAGCAATCGCCGGCACTGGCCAGCCTGTGTCACCTGGATGCCGGCGCCTGGCCGGGGCTGTTGTTGGTCAGCCGAGCGTCAGAGGCGCAATTACTGGCGCATCTGCGGCGCATGTTGACGGTGACGTTAGGCCTGCATCACAAGGCCTTGCTGAACTATTACAACCCTCACACGGCCAGTTATTTCTTCGACGGTTGCGATCCTCGGGAACTCAGTTGCTGGCTGGGGCCGATCAGCCTGGTGCGCTGGTTCGGCGGGACCTGGGGCGACAGGACCATCGGCAGCCAGGGCTGGCAGCAACTCTGCAATCCGGGGCTGGCAGTACCGGCACTGGAAAATGAACACAGTCTCAGCCATTGGCAGCAGAGTCAGTTGCAGCGATGTCTGCTGGAACGCCACGTCTGGCAGTGGTCTTGTTCTACCGGGCGGGATTTCCGCCTGCTCTGGGAGGACTTGCAGCAAGGGCTGACCCTGGGGTTCACCGAACGACCGGTACTCGACGACTGGTTATGGCTGCGCCTGCAGTACCCCAATGCCCGACCCGTGCCGGGGCTCAAAGGCGGTTCGCAGCGCGAACGCCTGGATCACCTGCGGCGGCTGTGGCAGGACAATCAAGGTTGAAAAGGTCAATGGGCGCCGGCACCGAACCAGCTATCGCGCTGTTGCATGCGCCAGGCGAAAGCACCCAGGGTCAGGCTGCGCAAAGCCATGAACAGCAGGAAGGTGATCCACAGCCCGTGGTTGCCCAGCGCTTGCAGTACCCAGGCAAACGGCGACACCAGCAACAGGGTCAACAGCATGCCGTTGCGCATTTCCCTGGCACGAGTGGCGCCGATGAACAGGCCATCGAGCAAATAACTCCAGACCGCAATCAACGGCAGCGCTGCCAGGTAAGGCAGGTAGCGGTAAGCGGTGTCGCGCACGTCCGGAATATCGGTCTGCATATCGATGAACAGGTGGCCGGCGAGCAGAAACAGCAGGGCAAACCCTACGCTGGCAATCAATGACCATCCGCAGGCCACCACCAGCGAGCGGCGCAGGGCCAGGCGGTCGCGGGCGCCGATGGCGTGACCGCACAGCGCTTCGACGGCATGGGCCAGACCGTCCAGGGCGTGGGCTGTCAGCAGCAGACCATTGAGCAGCAGCGCGTTGGCTGCCACGGTCGCATCCCCCAGACGCGCGCCTTGCACCGTGATCAGGAAGAACACCGCTTGCAGCGCCAGGCTGCGAATGAAAATGTCCCGGTTCACCGCCAGCAACGGCCGCCAGCTTTGCCACACCCCCAGGGCCGCCCAGGCGATCTGCCCCGGCCAGGCCTGCAGCGTGTTGCGCGCCAGGATCAGACCGACCAGGGCGCCGGTCCACTCGGCAATCACCGACGCCCGGGCCGAACCGGTCACGCCCCAGTCCAGGCCGATCACGAACCACAGGTTCAGGGCGATGTTCACCAGGTTGGTCACCAGCAGGATCGCCAACGGCGCCCGGGCATTCTGAGCACCGAGAAACCAGCCCACCAGCGCATAACTGGCCAGCGCCGCTGGCAAGCCAAACAGCCGGGTGTGGAAAAAGTCCCGGGTCAACTGCTCAAGCTCGGCGGATGGCTGCATGAAATGCAACGCCACGCCACTCAACGGCACGCCGACCGCCCCCAGCACCAGCGCCAACCCCATCGCCAGCAGCAGACCTTGCAGCAGCACCTGCCGCAACGCCGCTCCATCCCCACGCCCGGCTGCCTGGGCGGCGAACCCGGTGGTGCCCATGCGCAAGAAACCCATGGCCCAGGCCAGCACCGTATACAAACTCGCCCCGACCGCCACCGCGCCTAACTGATGGGCATGGGGCAAGTGGCCGATGACGGTGCTGTCCACCAGCGCCACCAGCGGCACGGAAATGTTCGAGAGAATCATCGGCGCGGCCAGCGCCCATACCCGGCGGTGGGTAAGACGGTCGCGCCAGTCGGTGATCAGGTTGGACATGCGAGCTCCTTGGCGGAGCGCGATTGTAGCGGGTTCTCGCATGATCGTTCTCATGCTCCGCGTGGGAATGCCTCTAGGGACGCTCCGCGTTCGATCTCAAAAAACTCTGTGGGAGCAAGGCTTGCCCGCGATGAAGATGACGCGGTCTTTCAGGGCGCCGAGGCGCCTGTATCGCGAGCAAGCCTTTGCTCCCACACAGTGCTCTCGGCCCTAGTGAATGATCCAGCTCAACAACCACAACCCCAGCACCAACCAGATAATGCCCAGGATGATCGACGCCCGCATGAAGGCGCGGATTGCCGAGTACAGCAGCATCAGCCCGAGGATCAGCGCAATGATGCTGATGATCGAGGTGTCCATGCCCAGTGTGCGCGACAGGCCATCGACAAAGTTGCCGCCAGCATTGGCCAGGGTGTTGAACAGGCCGCTGAGCAGGTCGACGATAAACCGGATCACCGAACCGAGCGCCTGGCCGAGCCATTCGAAAAAGCTTTCTACCTGCATGTGTACATCCTGATGAGAGAGATCGGAATCGAGCCTTGGGCTTCTGGTTGTAAGAGCGGCTGAAGGCCAAGATCGTTCGATTATGGGGCAAAACGCCGCTTCGTACCGAGACGCTTGCCTTCCCTCGTCATCCCCCCGAAGCTATGCGCATTCAGGAGACCCCGATGAACCTTGTTGAACTGACCGAACGCCTGCATGCCATTCGTGACCATAACGATTGGCGGCAATTTCACAGCCCGAAAAACCTCGCCATGGCCGCCAGTGTGGAAATGGCCGAACTGGTGGAGATTTTCCAGTGGCTGACCGAGGACCAGTCGCGCCAGTTGCCGGCGGACAAGCTGGCCCACGCTGGGCAGGAAGTCGGTGACATTGTGTTGTACCTGTTGCTGCTGTGCAGCGAGCTGGGGTTGGATATGGAGGCTGTGGTGCGCAGCAAGCTGGCCGACAGCGAGCGGCGGTTCGGCCAATGAGCGACCGTCATTTCGATCAGCTCGCCACGCGCTTTGCTGAAAAAATCTACGGTGGGGCCAAAGGTGCGATCCGCCTGGCGGTGCTGCAGGCCGATCTGCTTGAAGCCTTGCCTGAGCGTCCGTTGCGTGTGTTGGACATAGGCGCCGGCTTGGGCCACATGTCGTTGTGGCTGGCCGAGCGCGGCCATCAAGTGACCCTGGCCGAGCCAGCCGAGCCCATGCTCGAAGGTGCCCGTCAGCGATTCGCCGATGCCGGTCAGAGCGCAACGTTCATTCAGGCACCGTGGCAGGCGCTGCCCGACCAGCTCACTGAGCCTTACGACCTGGTGCTGTGCCACGCGGTGCTGGAATGGCTGGCCGAACCCCATGCGATCCTGCCGGTGCTGCATCAACTCACGGTCCCGGGCGGCTGGTTGTCCCTGGCGTTCTACAACCGCGACGCGCTGGTTTATCGCAATCTGCTCAAGGGGCATTTTCGCAAGTTGCGCAAAAATGACATGGCCGGTGAAAAACAGAGCCTGACCCCGCAACAACCCCTTGATCCGCGGGAATTGGCGGCGCAACTTGAAGGCGTGTGGCAGGTCGAAACTCAAAGTGGCGTGCGGGTTTTCCATGACTACATGCCGGTGGAGTTCCAGGGCCGCGTGGAGCTGGCGCAGTTGCTGGAGATGGAGCTGGCTCACCGCCGCCATCCGGCGTTTGCCGGGTTGGGGCGTTATCTGCACTGGGTCTGCCGTCCCCTCTGATCTGAAAGAGCAAATCGGAGCGCGAAATGAAAGGTCGTTCAGGGTTGTTGGTGTTGTGCCTGGGACTGGCTGCCTGCCAGGGCAGCAACCCGTATGTCGCCACGTCTAACCCGCTGCCACCGGCGCCGCCGCAGGCCGCCACGGTATTTGACCGCAGCGCTTACCCCGCGCCACCCCGTGACTACGGGCGCTATCGCAGTTGGGCCTGGCTCAACGGGCGACTGCCACCGGGCACCGCTTGGGCGGACTCGGCCCAGGTGGCTGAAGCGGTGAGCAACGCCCTGGATCAACGCGGCCTGCGTCCATTGCATGACAACCGCCCGGCCGACCTGTTCGTCAGCGCCGACCTGCGCCTGGAAACGCGCGTGCGTCAGGTTCGGGACGACTATGATTCCGGTTACTACGGCGGCTACAACCGTTACGACCGCTACGGCCCCGGCTATGGCATGTATCACTCGGTGCCGGTGGTGCGCACTTATCGGGAGCAGGTCGTGGTGGTGCGAGTGGACCTGTTCGATGCCCGTAATGGTCAGCCGGTGTGGAGCGCCAGCGCCGAGACCAGCCAGCGCGGCAGTCAGAGCGCGCGCACCGATGCCATTCGCGAAGCGGTGGAAAAAGCCCTGTCGGCTTATCCTCCAAGTTGATTACGCAACGGAGAAAAACCATGTTACGCCGTATCGCTCTACTGGCTTTTACCCTGTTGCTCGGCGCCTGTGCGGGTACCCCGGTCAACCACGACTTTGACACCAGCCGGGATTTCTCGGCTTACCGCAGTTGGAGCTGGAAAGAGCCGGCGCTGCAATATCGTCCCGATGATCCGCGCATCAAGAGCGACCTGACCGAACAGCGGATCCGTCAGGCGGTTGCCGATCAACTCGACCAGCGCGGTCTGCGCCCGGCCCAGGCTGGCGGGCGAGGGGATGTGATGGTCCAGGCCTACCTGATCGTCGAGGATCGCCAGCAACAGATCACGACCAACTACGGCGGTGGTTGGGGCAGCCCTTGGAATGGCTATTGGGGCGGGCCGATGTACAACGAAACCCGCAACATCAGCTACAAGGTCGCCACGGTGCAGATTGACCTGCTCGATGGCAAGGACGGCAAGCTGGTGTGGCGTGGCAGTGATGAACGAATGCTCAGCAACTCGCCCAATCCGACGGATCGCAGCACCGCAGTGCGTGAGACGGTTGCGCGGATCCTGGCGAACTATCCGCCGCGGTAGGCGGACTCAGCATCGACGCCAACTGACCCACCGCTATCGCGAGCAGGCTCGCTCCCACAGGGATTTGTGCCGAACGCAGACCCCATGAACGCCCGAGAACCCATGTGGGAGCGAGCCTGCTCGCGATGACGGCGGCCCATTCAGCATCGAAGCCAACTGACCCACCGCTATCGCGAGCAGGCTCGCTCCCACAGGGGATTTGTGTCGGACGCAGGCCCATGACGCCCGAGAACCCATGTGGGAGCGAGCCTGCTCGCGATAGCCATCGCACATTCAACAAAGATGCCGGTCCTCAGCCAGCCGGCCGCCAGCTCCCCACCATATGCTCCAAGTCCCCCGAACCGATCAATCGCAAGTCCCCGCTGGACCCCGCGGCACTCGCCAGCAGTGTCACTTCGCTGGGCAGGCGCACCGGCTTCTTGAAGGTGACATCGATCTCGACGTTGGCATCGGGCAAGTGTTCGTCCAGCGCCGCCAGGGTCCTGGCCTTGTTCCACAGGCCGTGGGCGATGGCGGTAGGGAAGCCGAACAGCCGGGCGCTGAGGCCGCTCAGATGGATCGGGTTGTAATCGCCGGACACCTTGGCATATTGCCGGCCAATGTCAGCCGGCGCGGTCCAGTGCGCCACTTCAGTCAATGCCTGGATCTCTTGCAGCGGCTCTTCCACCAGCGCGCCGTCAAGCTGGACGCCCTTGCAAAGCATCTGGCTCTCGGCCTCCCACAACGGCCCCAATTGATCATCAATGCGAGTCACAAGGTCGAACACCGCGCCCTTGGGGTGAGCTTGCAGATTCTGCACGTTGACGCGAGCCTGCACTTGGCTGACCCCGCCCATGGGCCGCAGTAGGCGGATGCGATTGCTCAAGTGGATCAGCCCCAGCAACGGGAACGGAAAGTCCCGGGCGGTGAGCAATTGCATCTGCAGGGCAAACGCCAGTACGTGGGGGTAGGTCGGCGGCAGCAGTCCGTTTTCGGCAAAACCGCAGACCTTGCGATAGGCAGCCAGGCGTTGCGGATCGACCTGTATCACTTGGCGCAGTCCGTCCTGGGGCAAGGTTTTTCCAGTGACCTTGCGCCGTGTCGCGGCTTTCACGTACAGCGAGGACATACCGGGCGCGGCGTTTACTTCATGCCATTGGATCGTCATGGTCATGCTCCCAGGAGGCTTTGCCCGCACACCCGCAGCGTTTGGCCGGTAACGGCGCCCGTCCCCGGCTGGGCGAGCCAGGCCACGGCTTCGGCGACGTCCTGTGGCAGGCCGCCCTGGCCCAGGGAACTCATGCGCCGCCCGGCTTCGCGCAGGGCGAAAGGGATGTCGGCGGTCATGCGGGTTTCAATAAAACCCGGGGCTACGGCGTTGATGCTGATCCCCCGAGGTTGCAGGACCGGCGCCCAGGCCTGGGCCAGACCGATCAACCCGGCCTTGCTCGCCGCGTAATTGGTCTGGCCGCGATTGCCGGCGATGCCGCTGATGGACGCCAGCAGAATCACTCGGCCATTGTCCCGAAGAGTGCCACTGTCGAGCAGGGCCTTGGTCAGCACCTGCGGCGCGTTGAGGTTGACCGCCAGCACCGCGTCCCAGAATTCCGGGGTCATATTGGCGAGCGTCTTGTCCCGGGTGATGCCAGCGTTGTGTACCACGATGTCGATGCCGTCGGGCAGGTGTTCAGTCAACTGTGTAGCGGCGTCTTCAGCACAAATGTCCAGCGTCACGCTGCGCCCGCTAAGGCGTGCAGCCAGGGCTTCGAGATCGGCCTTGGCCTGCGGGACGTCCAGCAGGATCACGTCGGCGCCATCGCGGGACAGGGTTTCGGCAATGGAGGCGCCGATCCCGCGGGCCGCGCCGGTGACCAGAGCCTTGAGGCCGGTGAGCGGACGCGTCCAGTCCTGGACCTGGGCCTGGCAGGCATCAAGGCGAATGACCTGCCCGGAAACGTAGGCGCTCTTGGGCGACAGGAAAAACCGCAGCGCACCTTCCAGTTGGGCCTCGGCGCCGTCACCCACATACAGCAATTGCAGCGTCCCGCCGTGGCGCAACTCTTTGGCCAGGGAACGGCTGAAGCCCTCCAAGGCCCGCTGCGTGCTGGCGGCAAACGGATCGGCGAGACCTTCCGGAGCGCGGCCGAGGATGACGACATGGGCGCTGTGGTCGAGGTTCTTCATCAGGGGTTGGAAGAACTCGCGCAGTTGCTTGAGCTGGTCGGCCTGCGCCAGATGACTGGCGTCGTACACCACCGCCTTGATTTTCGGACCGTGACCGGGGATCCATTCGGTGGCCAGTGTCGGTTCGCCCCCGTAGATGAAGATCGCATCGGTCAGGCGCTTGGCAAATGCACCGATCTGTTCGGTCAACGGCCCGCCGCCCAACAGCAACGCACCTTCGATCGGCCGCAGCCGCCCGGCCTGCCAGCGCTCCAGGCGGGCCGGCGATGGCAGGCCCAGCGCACCGACCAGACGCAGGCCCAGGGGCGAATTGGCGAAGTCGATATAACGGTCTGACATGGAACACACTCCGGCTGATGAGGTTCAAAGTGTGGACCATGATTGGCAATCAGTCGTTCGATTGGCCAGATAAAGCCTAAGCTTGTGCGGGAGCCGGGTTTCCGCAGGCCCATTGGCGCATCCGGACATACACAGGGAGTTCCTCATGACACAGCTACGCCGCGTCGCGATCATTGGTGGTAACCGCATCCCCTTCGCCCGCTCCAACGGGGCCTATGCCACCGCCAGCAACCAGGCGATGCTGACCGCCGCGCTCGAGGGGCTGATCGAGCGCTATAACCTGCATGGCCTGCACATCGGTGAGGTGGCCGCCGGTGCGGTGCTCAAGCTTTCCCGGGATCTGAACCTGACCCGCGAATGCGTGCTCGGCTCGCGGCTATCGCCCACCACCCCGGCCTACGATCTGCAACAGGCTTGCGGCACGGGGTTGGAGACTGTGCTGTTGACGGCCAACAAGATCGCCCTCGGGCAGATCGACAGTGCCATTGCCGGCGGCGTAGACACCACCTCGGATGCGCCGATTGGCGTCAACGAAGGGCTGCGCAGAATCCTGCTGCAAGCCAATCGCGCCAAAACCACCGCTGAGAAAATCAAGACCTTCCTGCAACTGCGTCCCCAGCACCTCGTTCCCGAACTGCCGCGCAATGGCGAGCCACGAACCGGCCTGTCCATGGGCCAGCATTGCGAACTGATGGCTCAGACCTGGCAGATTCCCAGGGAGGAGCAGGACCAATTGGCCCTGGAAAGTCATCAGAAAATGGCCGCGTCCTACGCCGAAGGCTGGCAGAACGACTTGATGACGCCGTTTCTCGGCCTGACACGGGACAACAACCTGCGTCCGGACCTGACCCTGGAAAAACTCACCGCCCTCCAGCCGGCCTTCGAAAAAAGCGCCAAGGGCACGATGACGGCGGGCAACTCCACACCATTGACCGATGGCGCGTCACTGGTGCTGCTGGGCAGTGAAGAGTGGGCCATGTCCCGGGGGTTGCCGATCCTGGCGTATGTGCGCGACGGCGAAACGGCAGCGGTGGATTTCGTCAACGGAGCAGAAGGGTTGTTGATGGCGCCGGCCTACGCCGTGCCTCGGTTACTGGCGCGCAACGGCCTGACGTTGCAGGACTTTGATTACTACGAGATCCACGAGGCATTTGCCGCTCAAGTGTTATGCACGCTCAAAGCCTGGGAAGACCCGGATTATTGCAAGACGCGCCTGGGCCTCGACGCTCCGTTGGGCAGCATAGACCGCAGCCGGCTGAACGTGAAAGGCAGCTCCCTGGCCGCCGGCCACCCGTTTGCCGCCACGGGTGGAAGAATCGTCGCCAACCTCGCCAAGTTGCTGGACGCGGCGGGGCGGGGCCGCGGTCTGATTTCCATCTGCGCGGCCGGTGGCCAGGGTGTGACGGCAATCATTGAGCGTTGAGGGGCGCCTCGCGTTGTTGATGAATGAGTTCCCGTTGGCGGTTGGCGTAGCGTTCGGCCAGGATCGAACAGACGATCAGCTGCAACGGGTGATAGATCATGATCGGCAGCAGGATCAGCCCCAGGCCGGGGTTGTTGCCGAAAATCAACGCGGCCATCGGCACCCCGGCCGCCAGGGATTTCTTGCTGGCGCAGAACACCGCAGCAATCTCATCGGCGTTGCTGAACCGCAGGGCCCGAGCGGTGCGGGTGGTCATCCACAAAATGATTGCCAGCAACACGGCACTGCCAAGCAATGCACTGAGCAGCACGGTGTTGCCTTGTTGTTGCCAGATCCCGGACACCATCGAATTGCAGAACGCCGCGTAGACCAGCAGCAGGATCACCAGTTTGTCGATGATGCTGGTGTAGCGTTTGTACCGCCCGAAAAAACCGGCCAGCCAGCGCCGCAGTAACTGTCCGAGCACCAGCGGCAGCAGCAACATCAGGCAAAGGTCGAGCAAAGTCGCACCCAGATCGATACCCCCGGCGCCGCTGCCGACCACGAAACTGACCAGCAGTGGCGTCAGGAAAATCCCCAGCACGCTGGACAGGCTCGCGTTCAGAATCGCCGCCGGTACGTTACCGCCGGCGCTGCCGGTCAGGGCCACCGAGGATGAAATGGTCGAGGGCAGGACGCACAGGTAGAAGAACCCCAGCATCAGCAGTGACGGCACATGGCGGCCCAGAAGCCAATCGCTGACCAGCCAGATCAACGGAAACACGCCGAAGGTAAAGACCTGCACCATCAAGTGCAGTCGGGTGTTTCTCAGACCGTGGCGGATCTGCTCGCCGGACAGGTTTATCCCGTGCAGGAAGAACACGACAAAGATGCCGATATTGACCACCCACTCGGCATGCATGGCGCCACCCGTAGCGCCAAAGCTGGGAAACAGATACGCCAGCAACGTGGCAAGCAGCATGCCGCACAGGAACCAGTCGGTTACCAGGCGTTTGAGGTGTCTGAAAATGTGCATACGGCACCGCAAGTTGTAAGAAAAGTCGACTTAGCCTAACGTCGGCACTTGCAGCCGTCTTGCGACATAAGGCCAATCCATGCCGACTAACGGACACCAACAACTCGAAAGACGCATTCCCGACCTGACGGAATTGCCCAGGCCGCTTTATGCCCGTGTCGAAAGCTTGAGCGCCGGTTCGTGGACCCAGGCCCATCGTCATGATTGGGTGCAGTTTTCCTACGCCATCAGTGGCGTGCTGGGTGTGCACACCGCCGAAGGCAGTTTTTTCGCCCCGCCACAATGGGCCATCTGGATTCCTGCCGATCTGGAGCATCATGTGGTGACCTCCACCCGGGCAGAAATGCGTAGCCTTTATGTCCGTCGTGAAGCCTGTCCGTGGGCCGATGAACGCTGCCGAGTGCTGGAGGTCACGCCGCTGGCGCGGGAGCTGATCAAGGCTTTTTGTCAGTTGCCGGCCGATTACGCTCAGGGCGATACCCAGCAAGCGCGACTGGTGCAAGTGTTGCTGGACCAGTTGGCAGCACTGCCGGAGGTTGGCTTTTGCCTGCCACTTCCCCGGCATGCGCGTCTGCTGGCGTTGTGCAACGAGCTGATCGAACAGCCCGACCAGAACGTGACTTTGCAAGTGTGGGCCGAGCGCTTGGGCACATCGGAAAAAACCCTGATGCGTCTGTTCCAGCGCGAAACCGGCCTGAGCTTTCGCGCCTGGCGCCAGCGTACGCGGCTGTTGTCGTCCCTGGGGTCGTTGGAAAAAGGCGATAGCGTGACCGGCGCGGCGTTGTCCTGTGGCTACGATTCCACGTCCGCTTTCATAGTGGCGTTCAAGGGGATGTTTGGATTGACCCCGGGGGAGTTGTTTAAACATTGAATCAGCTGCACTGGGCATGGCTGTCAGCTCTTGTCGCAAATGCCTTTGCATTCAGTTGCCAACGCTATGCGCTGTCTCGGCTATGATCGGCTCGGTCGATTTAATCCGGCACATTGTGTGCATCGAAGGGTTCATAAGTCGGCAACCCCTCCCCGTGGAGGGAGGATTGCCGTATAACGACTGTCATTCGCGTGTTCGGTAATAAAGGACCCACAATAAAAGCTGATGAAGACTCCAAAACGCATTGAACCCCTGATCGAGGACGGTCTGGTCGACGAGGTGCTGCGCCCACTCATGAGTGGTAAAGAAGCAGCTGTTTATGTGGTGCGCTGCGGCAACGAGCTACGTTGCGCCAAAGTCTACAAGGAGGCGAACAAGCGAAGTTTTCGTCAGGCGGCCGAATACCAGGAAGGCCGCAAGGTGCGTAACAGCCGCCAGGCCCGGGCCATGGCCAAGGGCTCCAAGTTCGGGCGCAAGGAAACTGAAGACGCCTGGCAGAATGCCGAAGTGGCGGCGCTGTTCCGGTTGGCCGGTGCGGGCGTGCGAGTGCCCAAGCCGTACGACTTCCTCGAAGGCGTGCTGCTGATGGAGCTGGTGGCTGACGAATACGGCGATGCGGCACCGCGTCTGAACGATGTGGTACTGGAGCCGGATCAGGCCCGTGAGTATCACGCGTTCCTGATCTCCCAGATCGTGTTGATGCTGTGTACCGGTCTGGTGCACGGTGACCTGTCGGAGTTCAACGTGCTGCTTACGCCGACGGGCCCGGTGATCATCGATCTGCCGCAGGCGGTGGACGCCGCTGGCAACAATCATGCCTTCAGCATGCTGGAGCGGGATGTGGGCAACATGGCGTCCTACTTCGGCCGGTTTGCCCCGGAGCTCAAGCGCACCCGGTACGCCAAGGAAATGTGGGCGTTGTATGAGGCCGGCACCTTGCACCCGGCCAGCGTGCTGACCGGCGAGTTCGATGAGCCGGAAGAGCTGGCGGATGTCGGCGGGATCATGCGTGAAATCGAGGCTGCCCGTCTGGACGAGGAACGCCGCCAGGCCGTCCGCGCCGCTGACGACGCTCCACCCGGCAAAACCGAAGAACCGCCTCCGCCGTGGATGCAGTGAGCGCTTGACCAGAAACCCGGCCCAGGCCGGGTTTTTTGTGGCCGCCCAAAAAATCCCACAGTGTTTTTGTGAGGCCCTCAACACCTGCGTCCGCCACCAACTCCCTGTGGGAGCGAGCCTGCTCGCGATAGCGATGTATCAGCTTGCATGGATGCAGGATATGCCGGCGTCATCGCGAGCAGGCTCGCTCCCACATTGGTTCTCGGGGGTATATGGATCCTGCGTCCTGCACAAATCCCCTGTGGGAGCGAGCTTGCTCGCGATAGCGGTGGATCAGCTTGCATGGATGTAGGATGTG